>CALKKN010000356.1 GCA_937995275.1 uncultured Lysobacterales bacterium
TGGCACTCGGCGACCTTCAACAACGACGGCAGCAAAGTGCTGTTCACCGACGAATGGGGCGGTGGGACACGGCCGCGCTGCCGCGCTTACGATCCGCTCAACTGGGGCGCGGACGCGATTTACGACATTGTCGACGGCCAACTGGAATTCCGCAGTCACTACAAGATGCCCGCGCCCCAGGTCGAACAGGAGAACTGCGTGGCGCACAACGGGTCCATCGTCCCGGTGCCCGGGCGTGACATCTTCGTTCAGGCCTGGTACCAGGGCGGCATCTCGGTGGTGGACTTTACCGATTCGGCCAATCCGGTCGAAATCGCCTACTTCGACCGCGGCCCCGTTGACGCCGAACACCTCGTGACCGGCGGCTTCTGGTCGGCCTACTGGTACCGGGGCAAGATCTACGGGACCGAAATCGTGCGCGGGCTCGATGTCCTGGCACTGGTGCCCAGTGAGCACCTGACCGAAAACGAAATCGCCGCCGCGGCCATCGCGGACCAGGGCGCCGTGTTCAACCCCCAGCAGCAGTTCCGCGTCACCTGGCCGGCGGAGCCGGTCGTGGCGAGTGCCTACCTGGACCAGCTGCAGCGCGACAATGCACTGCCGGCATCGGTTGCGGAAGACGTGACGAAGACGCTGGAACGCGCGGAGAAGGCGCTTCGGGAGGGATCAGGGCAACCGCAACTGGCCGACCAGTTGGAGTCACTGGTTGCAGCGATCGGCGCGGATGGTGACAGCGCTGTATCCAGCATGCGCCGGGCTGCGCTGAGAGAGACCATGCAGGATATCGCCTCGCGGCTGCGCTGATGTTTTCCCGTGGCCGATCGGCGACAGCGCAGGACTCGCTCGATGACCAGCGATCCAGTGACCCGAAAGCGATCCGACCCCTCCAAGATGGATAACAAGTCGAATCTGCGCTTGTTCTTCGCCATGGTGGCGGTGGTGCTGGCAGCCAGCGTCCTGGCTTCGTTGATTCAGACCTCGGGCGGCCGGGTCCGGGTTCATGAAATCAAGATTCCCACCCAGAACGGGCAATGGGTGTTCGGCGATCTGTTCCGCCCGCTGAGTGCGAGCAGCGAGCAGCCGGCGCCGCTGGTGGTGGTCGTCCCGGGTTTCCAGCGTTCGAAAGAGGCGCTGGCCAACACCTCGATTGAACTTGCGCGGCGGGACATCGTGGTGATCTCCATCGATCCCTACGCCCAGGGCCGGTCCAGTTCGTCGATGAGCCGCATGGCCGCAACGACCGAAGGCTATGGCATGTTCGCCGTGGTGGACTATGCCGCAAGCAGCAGCAACCTGAATTATATCGATCCGGGCCGTATCGGGGCTACGGGGCACTCGGCGGGCGGTAACGCAGCCATACGCGGGGCCAACTATTTCGGGCGCGAGGCGCAGCGCACGGGCGAACCCAGCAAGCTTCACTCGGTTTACGTCTCCGGCTACGTGCTGACGCTGCGGGACGACGTGCTCGAAGACGTCGGCTCCAACATCGGGGTGAGTTACGCCTACTACGACGAGGGCGCCTACCGTAACGAGCTGAAAAACGCGGACATGCGCATGGCTCCCGAGGCGCTCCGCGTGGTGAACCTGGGACGCGACCCGGCGCTTCCGGCGATCGGGGAAGTGGAGCTTGGGCGGTTCTACGGCAGCTTGGAAGACCGCAGCCTGCGGGTGGTGCACAACGAGCGGATCCTGCATCCGTTCCAGCCCTACATGCCCGAGGCGATGGCCAACCAGATCGAGTATTTCGAACGGGTCTTCGGGCTGGAATTCGAGCAGTCCAGCCGTGACCAGATCTGGTACTGGAAGGAATTGCTGGGTGTCATCTCGATGATCGCCGCGCTGGTTGCGCTGATTCCGTTGGCCCGCATCCTGTTGCAGGCGCCTTATTTCCAGCCGCTGGTGCACGCCATCCCGTCGCCCTTGCCGCGGCCGCAAGGGAAAGGGAAGCTGTTGTACTGGGGCATGTTCACGCTCGGTGCGCTGATCGCCTGCTTTTCCTACGTGCCGATGACCGAGTTGTCCAAGGTCTGGTTCGTCGCGGCCTCCAGCCGCGAACAGACCTGGTTTTTCCCCCAGCGCATGAACAACGCGGTCATGTTATGGGCCGTATTCAACGGACTGCTGGGTTACCTGCTGTTCTGGCTCAGCTACCGTTTCTTCGGACGGGGTCATGGCGTGAAGCCGGACATGTGGGGCGTGTCGATATCGGGCGGGGAGCTGTTGCGGACTTTCTGGCTGGCGCTGACGTTGTTCGTGTCCTACTTCCTGCTGGTGTTCCTGGTCCATTTTTTCTTTCACGTGGACTACAACTTCCTGTTCATGGGGGTGCGTGTATTCCGCCCGGAAATGGTGATCCTGCTCTGCATGTATGCGCCCTTCTTCTTTGTTTTCTTTCTGTCCAACTCCTTGCGGGTCAACGGCGCCATGCGCCTGGAAGGTGATCCGGAGTGGAAGAGCATGCTCGTTTCCGGCATTGCCAATTCCCTCGGCCTGTTCCTGATCGTGCTGGTCCAGTACACCACCTTTGCCCTGACCGGAACGGTTTACTGGACAGACGGCTGGCTTTACATCAACCTGCTGTTCGCGGTGGTTCCGATCATGTTCGTGCTGCCGATTTTCAACCGGTATTTTTTCCGCGTTACGGGCAGGATCTACCTGGGGCCGATGGTGACCTGCCTGATCTTTATCATGATCCTGATCTCGAATACCGTGTTCTACCTGCCGTTGTGAGCCCGGCGGCGCTAAAACAGAGCCGCAGGCCAAAGAAGGGAAGCGAGACTCCTCAAATAAATGCCTGTCGTGGTTGCCGTTCTGTTAGAATGCCCGCATTCCTCGCGCCGCACCGGATGGCGCCGATGGCAGCCCGGGCAACTGCAGGGCAGCCGGAACTCACCCGAGCCGTTCGCCCCGCTACTGCCAGGGCTTCCCGCTTGGTCTGATACCCCCTTTTTCCAGCCCTGACCGGTAACCTCTGGCCGAATGGACCAGGGGCGGGGCAAGACCGGAGTTATACCCCAATATGTTATTTGAGAACCTCGGCCTGACGGCCGAACTTCTGCGTGCCATCCGCGAGCAGGGCTACACCGAACCCACCCCCATTCAGCACCAGGCGATACCGCTTGTTCTGCAGGGCCGGGATATCATGGCCGGAGCACAGACCGGCACAGGGAAAACGGCGGGCTTCACCCTGCCGTTACTCCAGCGGCTCGGCAGCGACAGGCGGGACAATCCGCCGCGGGCGATTCGGGCACTGGTACTCGCCCCGACCCGTGAACTGGCCGCGCAGGTCGGTGACAGCATCGAGACCTACGGCCGCCATCTGCCGCACCGTGCGACGGTCATCTTCGGCGGGGTCAACATCAACCCGCAAATCGAACGACTGCGCCGCGGCGTGGACATCGTGGTGGCGACGCCCGGGCGGTTGCTGGATCACGCGCGCCAGCAGACCATCGACCTGTCCGGGGTGGAAATCCTGGTGCTGGACGAGGCCGACCGCATGCTCGACATGGGCTTCATCCACGATATCCGCAAGATACTGGCCCTTCTGCCCGAACGCGGCCAGCGACAGAACCTGATGTTCTCCGCAACGTTTTCCCAAGAAATCCGGAAGTTAGGAGCCACACTTCTGAACCAGCCTGAACTAGTTGAAGTAGCGTCTCGCAATGCGACCGTCGATCGAATCGAACAGGTGGCTCATCCGGTGGACAAGAACCGCAAGCGGGAACTGCTCAGTCACATGATCGGATCCCGTAATTGGCAGCAGGTGCTCGTATTCACGCGCACCAAGCACGGCGCCAACCGGCTGGCCCGGCAGTTGGGGCAGGACGGACTGGAGGCGACCGCGATCCATGGCAACAAGAGCCAGGCTGCGCGGACGCGGGCACTGACCGAGTTCAAGAACGGCGCCGTGCGGGTGCTGGTGGCTACCGATATCGCGGCACGCGGCCTGGACATCGACCAGTTGCCGCACGTCGTGAACTACGAGTTGCCGAATGTGCCGGAAGACTACATTCACCGCATCGGCCGCACCGGCCGGGCCGGCCGCGAGGGCACCGCCGTGTCGCTGGTTTCCGGCGAAGAGCAGAAACAGTTGCGCGATATCGAACGGCTGATCGGCTGCGCGGTCCCCAGGGAGGTTCTGGCGGGCTACGAGGGCGGCCGGGGTCCCGCGCGGGCGGAACATGCCGACAGGCCCTCCGAGCGAAGCGCGCCTTCACGGCAGGCCAGGCGCGGCAAGGGTAACGGCCGGGGCCGCCAGAACGCTGAGCGCAACGGCCACCCGGGCCGTCAGCTGAATGGTCAGCGCAATGGGCAGCTGAATGGTCACCGCAACGGGCAGCAGCGCAGGCCGGGGCCCACCCACGGTCGCAACCAGGTCGCGCCGGACAGGGAACCGGTCAAATCCGGTTACAGCGCCCTGGGCGACCGGTTGTTCATGGAGCGGGATGTCGACTGAGCGGGCGATAAGCCGGGGATTTATTGGTACCATTCCTACCCCCAGGTTCTGGAAGCATTTCGCACATGACACAACCGACAAAAGCTGAACCGCAACCATCGCAAGACAATAGCCAGGAAACCGAGGCGCTGGGCCATTGGACGGACCGGCTCGGCATCAAGAAGGTCCTCAGAGTCCTGGAGAGGGTCGAGCAGGAGAACAGCCTGAAGCCCTTCCAGGCCGAGCTCATCCTGATGCAGAAGTACCTCGAAGACACCAAGCGGCGGATGATCATCGTGTTCGAAGGCCGCGACGCCTCGGGCAAGGGGGGTACGATCCGGCGGGTTTCGCGCTACATGAACGAAAAGCACTATCGCGTCGTCGCGCTCGGCAAGCCGACCGACGCGCAGCGCACGCAGTGGTTCTTCCAGCGTTACGTCGAGCAGTTTCCGCGCGGCGGCGAGGTCGTTCTGTTCGATCGAAGCTGGTACAACCGGGCGATGGTGGAGCCGGTGTTCGGCTTCTGCACGCCGGAGGAATACAAGACGTTCATTAAGGGCGTGGTGGGTTTCGAGCGGGACCTCGTTCGCCAGGGCACGATTATCATCAAGCTGTACTTCAGCGTAACCAAGGAAGAGCAGGCCCGCCGCTTCGAGCGCCGGCAGAACGACCCCCTGCGTCAATGGAAATTGAGCGAGGTGGACTTGCAGGCCCAGGAGCGCTGGGACGACTTCACCAATCAGAAGTACGAGATGCTCAAGCGCACGCACTCCAACCACGCCCCCTGGACGGTCATCCGCTCCAACGACAAGCACGCCGCGCGCCTGAACGCCATTCGTACCATCCTGAATTCAGTGCCGTACGAGAGGGGCAACCAGGTAATCGACTTTGTGCCGGACCATAAGGTCGTCATTTCCGGCGCGCGGGAAGTCGAGCAGATGGAAGCGGAGCGGATTCGGCGCGGGAAGTTCATCGGCTGAAGAGCCGCAGGCGACCCCGGCTATTCCAGGGGAAAATGGCAATTGAACACCTGCTTGCCCGCGCCCCTGGCCAACTTGGGGAACGAAACCCTGCATTGCTCGCGGGCTCGCGGGCAGCGGGTGTGGAACTCACACCCCGGGGGGCGGTGCAGCAAACCCGGAAGTTCTCCCGCCAATTGAATTCGGTTCACCTTTGCGTCCGGATCCGGGCCGGGATTGGCCGACAGCAGGGCCGCGGTGTAGGGATGACGGGGCCGGCTGAAGAGCTGCTGTGATTCGCCCTGTTCGACAAAACGCCCCAGGTACATGATGGCCATCTGATCGGCCACATGGCGCACCACGTTCAGGTTATGCGTGATGATCAGGATGCCCAGCCCCATTTCCCGCTGCAGGCGGGACAACAGGTTCAGCACTTCGCCCTGGATGGACACATCCAGGCCGGCCGTGGGCTCATCGGCAATCAGCAGGTCCGGGTTCAGCGCCAGCGCGCGGGCCACGCCAACCCGCCGCGCCTGGCCGCCGCTCAACTGGTGGGGGTA
>CALKKN010000357.1 GCA_937995275.1 uncultured Lysobacterales bacterium
CGGCGGCGGACTGCGGGTAGCCGACCCGCTGGAAATCCACTTCCGGCTGGAGGGGACGCGCCTGACCGGTCAACCGTCAGAGGCCGACCGGTAGGCACGTTATCTGCCGCGCTGGCAGCGGGTGCCGGGCGCGTTTCCGACCCTGCTCAAAGCAGGTCTTCGACGGCGGCCCGCTCCTCCCTCAGTTCAGCATCCGTAGCGTCCATCCTCTCGCGGCTGAAGGCGTCGACCTCCAGATCCTGGACGATCCGATATTCGCCGTTCTCGCAGACGCAGGGGAACGAATAGACAACGCCCGGTGCAATGCCATAGCTGCCGTCGGACGGAACGGCCATCGATACCCAGTCTCCCGGGGCCGTTCCCATCGTCCAGGTACGCACGTGGTCGATCGCCGCCGACGCCGCCGACGCAGCGCTCGAAGCGCCCCGGGCCTTGATGATCGCCGCGCCGCGTTTCTGCACGGTGGGTATGAACGTATCGCGGTACCACCCCTGGTCGATGTCGGCAGCCACCGGCTGACCGCCGGCCTGGGTAAACCGGATATCGGGATACTGGGTCGTGGAGTGGTTGCCCCAGATCACCATCCGGGAAAGGTTCGAAGGATGCGTGCCGATCTTCGCCGCCAGTTGAGCGAGCGCCCGGTTGTGGTCGAGGCGCGTCATCGCCGTAAAACTGCGCGGATCCAGGTCGGGGGCCGCGGACTGCGCGATCAGGGCATTGGTGTTCGCGGGGTTGCCCACTACCAGCACCTTGACATCGCGGCTGGCCACCTTGTTCAGGGCGGCGCCTTGCGGGCCGAATATCTTGCCGTTGGCGGACAGCAGGTCACTACGTTCCATGCCCGCGCCGCGGGGCTTTGCGCCGACCAGCAGCGCCAAGTCGGCGCCCTCGAACGCGGTTTCCGCGTCGTCGGTCGCGACGATGTCGGACAACAGTGGCAACGCCGCGTCGTGCAATTCCATGACGACACCCTCGAGGGCACCCATCGCCGGGGGTATTTCCAGCAACTGGAGCACGACCGGCTGATCAGGTCCCAGCATATCTCCGGCTGCAATCCGGAAGCAAAGTTGATAGCCTATCTGGCCAGCAGCGCCGGTAATGGCAATTCGGACGGGAGGATTCATTGACGACTCCTGGGTTGGTTCGAAATTCGGGACGCCTTCCCCGGCGGTTCGTCGGGCAGTCGCAGCGTCTCAATCAGTGTAGCTGATGATGCTTTTACACCATTTGTTTCAAGCGTTGGAATATTGCCTTTCCAGGAGTAATGATGAGCCGGATCGTAACCTTTTGCACAGGCCTCGTGCTCGCCCAGTTGATCTCGGTCACAGAAGCCATGGCGGCTGACCGCGTCACCGGCCAGCCGTTCGCCACCCGCTCGGCGATCATGGCCCCGCACGCGATGGCGGCGACCAGCCACCCGCTGGCCACGCAGATCGCGCTGGATACCATGCGCAAGGGCGGCAACGCAGTCGATGCGGCCATCGCCGCCAATGCTGCTCTGGGCCTGATGGAACCGACCGGCAACGGCATCGGCGGCGATCTGTTTGCAATCGTCTGGGACGCGGATTCCGGCCAATTGTACGGGCTGAACGCCTCCGGACGATCCCCGCGATCGCTGACCCGCGAATGGTTCGTCGAGCAGGGCTACCAGTCCATCCCTCCCTACGGTCCGCTGCCGGTTTCGGTTCCGGGCACGGTAGACGGATGGTTTGAATTGCACGGGCGCTTCGGCAGGTTACCGATGAAGGAGCTCCTCGGGCCGACCATCGACTATGCACGAAACGGCCACCCGGTGCACGAAACCATCCAGCACTACTGGGCAAGGTCGGTGCCGCGGCTGTCGAAGTATCCGGGGTTCGCCAAGCAGATGACCATCGACGGCCGTGCGCCCAAAGTCGGCGAGATGTGGAAGAACCCCAACCTCGCCAATACGCTGGAGCGGATCGCGAACGAGGGGCGCGATGTGTTTTACAAGGGGGACATGGCGCGGGTCATCGGCGAATTCATGCAGGCCAACGGCGGCTTCCTCGGCTACGAGGACATGGCCGCCCACTCCAGCGACTGGGTCGAGCCGGTATCGGTCAGTTACCGGGGCTACGACGTCTGGGAATTGCCGCCAAATGGCCAGGGCATCGCCGCGCTGCAGATCCTGAACATCCTGGAACTGCACGACGTGGCATCGATGGGCTTCGGCTCGGCCGATTACATCCACCTCTTCCTGGAGGCCAAGAAACTGGTTTTCGAGGACCGCGCGCGCTTTTACGCCGACCCGGATTACATGGACGTGTCCGTCGACCGGCTGTTATCGAAGGAATACGCCGCCGAGCGCAATCGCCTGATCGACCTGACGCGCGCCGCCCGCGAATTTCCGCACGGCGACCCGGCGGCGCTCCGGGAGGGCGATACGATCTACCTGACGACAGCCGACGCGGACGGCAACATGGTGTCGCTGATCCAGAGCAACTACCGCGGCATGGGTTCGGGAATGACCCCGCCCGGCCTCGGGTTCGTGCTGCAGGACCGCGGCGAACTGTTCAGCCTCGAGGAAGGCCACCCGAACGCGTTCGCGCCGGGCAAACGCCCGTTCCACACCATCATTCCGGCCTTCATCACCCGTGACGGCAAACCGTGGATCAGTTTCGGGCTGATGGGCGGCGCCATGCAGCCTCAGGGTCATGCCCAGATCGTCACCAACCTCGTGGATTTCGGCATGGGTCTGCAGGAGGCCGGCGATGCGCCGCGGATCCACCATCGGGGCTCCAGCGAGCCCACCGGCGAGGCGATGAGCGATGGCGGGACGGTCAATCTCGAGACGGGTTTCGAGTACGCTGTCATCCGCGAACTGATGGGCCGCGGGCACCGGGTCGAGTTCGCCCGGGGGCCCTACGGAGGTTACCAGGCGATCATGAAACACGCGGACCATGGCATTTACGTGGGCGCTTCCGAATCACGCAAGGACGGCCATGCTGCCGGGTATTAGGCTCCGTTGAAAATTGTCGTCGACCAGAATATCCGGGGGGCGCAGTCTACCTTCGGCAGGCATGGCAATCTGTCGTTCATGGAGGGGCGATCGATTCGCAATGAGCACCTGTCCGACACCGATGCGCTGATCATCCGCACGGCGACCGTGGTCGACGAATCGTTGCTGCGGGGCACACCGGTGCGCTTCGTCGGCTCGACCAGCATCGGTATCGACCACATCGACACGGGCTGGCTGGACCGTCAGGGCATCACCTGGGCCAATGCGCCAGGCTGCAACGCGGACGGAACGGCCCAGTACACGCTGGCCATGATTTGGCTGGCCCTGGAGCGGCTGGGGCGCCGCCTGTCGGGAATGACCGCGGCCGTCGTCGGCCGGGGCAACGTCGGTTCGCGCGTCAAGTCCCTGCTGGAAACGCTGGGGCTCGAGGTCGTGGCCAACGACCCGCCGCTGGCCGACGCGGGCGAACCGGGGCTGGTTTCGATTGACGAGGCGCTGGCACAGGACATCGTCTGCCTGCACGTCCCGCTGAC
>CALKKN010000358.1 GCA_937995275.1 uncultured Lysobacterales bacterium
CTTCAGCACGGCGCCCGCCGCGGTAAGCAGCACGGCCGGATGGCGGAGGTCATGCCAGAGCTGGACCAGGCCTGCGGCCAGCAGGCCGTTCAGGATGCCGGACAGCCCGCAATACCTGTGCAGGTCCGGATCGCCCCACCACAACCAGGCATCGACGCCGAACGTGGCGACCAGCAGGGCCAGCGGCAGCCGCCAGCCGAGGCGCGCCTCGAACAGCAGGCCGAACACAATCAACGCGGCGATGTCCCACCGCGCATGCTGCCAATCGCTGTGCACCCAGTGACCGGTCAATAGCCGCCACCACTCGCCCTGCGCGATCGCCGCCCGGTCGAACACCCAGGCCTCGGGCGCGGGCCCGAGGGCCAGGCAGGCTGCGACGGCTATGGCGCTGAGCAGAAGGGTGCGCCACGGCAGCGGGAAGCCGCCATGGCGTGAACGAAGGGCAGTGCTTGCCGTCACGATCTGCGCTCCGGCACGTTGCGCCAGAGCCCGGCGAGCCAGGCGACCCACGCGAGGGGCAATACCAGCAGCACGGTCCACGGGTCCAGTGCCCCGCTGCCGCTGCCGCTGTGGCCGGGTCGGTTCGACGAATACATGGGCTGCTGGGCATCGGCCCGTCGCGGCACGGCGGCGCGCTGGGCGCGCTGTTGGCGGGCGACCTCCTCGACGGCCAGGCGGTCGCGGTTGCCGCGCTCGATGCCGTGCGCGTCAAATATCTCCTCGCGCACCACGACCATGGCAGTGTAGTCGGTGACCAGTCCGTATTCGACCGCCAGGTCGACAATGGCCTGCTTCAGGTCGGCGTCCTCGCCGAAGTCGGCGATCAGCTGCTGCGCCTCGCGGATGCTGGCGTAGGCCCACAGCCGCTCGACTTCCGGGTTTTCGGTGGCCTCGGCCGGGAACGGGAAGCGGGTCTCGTAGGCGACTTCCTCCCCCGAGATGCGGCCGGTCAGCCGGATATCGGCCATTCCTTCGTCCCAGTAGTGGCCGAACACCACCAGCTGCTGCCCGCGGTACAGGCTGCCCATGTGGCCGGGCGTCAGGTCAGCGGTCTTGATGCCGTCGATTTCGACTTCCACGCCATGCAGGGCTTCGTGCGTCACTTTCGAGGTGGCCGCCAGCAACTGGCCGACGACGTCGTCGCTGTTCGAGACATTGATGGCGAAACCGTTCGATTCACGGGCCAGCGCCTCCAACAGGGGCCGGTTGGCGCTGTTGCCCAGCACGAACGTAAACAGGCGCACGTCACGGCGCGCGAGCATCTCGATGAAGCGGCGCTGGCGGGTCTCGCCGACGTTCGCCACGCCGTCGGTGACCAGCACGATGGCGCTGGTGCGGTCCGCGTCCAGCGACTTCAGGCCCTGGTCCAGGCCGGCGTACAGGTTGGTGCCATTGCCGGGCTGGATGGCGAGTAGCGCCTGGCTGTGGTGTGCCACGGTTTCGGGGTTGGCGTCGACCCAGCCCGGGGTCAGTTCGCGGGCATTCTCGTTGAACAGCACGATGCGGAAGCGGTCGGAGGCCGACATTTGGCCCAGCGCGCGCTGCACGCCGTCAACCAGGGTCGCGTATTTGCCCTGCATGGACCCCGAGACGTCCAGCACGAAGACCCAGTCCCGTCCTTCCAGGATGGGCTGCAGGTCATCGCCGGGTGTGACCACCAGCATGAAGGTGCCGCGGTCGCTGCCGGGAGGCTTGTGGGCCACCAGGTCGACGCTGCCGGGCAGGCCGGCCTGGTGGCGCCAGTAGACGACCAGGTCCTGATCCAGCGTGAAGGCGGCGCCGTTCGCGGACGATTCGTCCCACGCAGTGGCGTCCGGCGCGTCCTGGAGTGCAACGTCGCTGGCAGAGGCCGGGGTGGCTGTACCGTTGCCGAGATGCGCCGACCATTCGCCTTCACCGTGTTGCCGGATCAGGGCCTGCGGCTGCTGCGGCATGCGCACGGCCTCGACCGGGTAGGCCGATTTCACGCGCAGATCGAAGCTGAAGTCGCCGGTCACGCGCTCGTTGGCGGTCCAGAAAGCCAGTTTCGCCTCGTCGACCCCGCCGTCCTCCAACGGGTACACATAACGGCCGATGCCCGTGTCCACCTCGGCGGGCTGCAGGTATACCAGCCGCAGCCGCGTATCCTGACGGGCCCGCACGGGGGAAACGCGGGTTTCGAAGGTGCGGTAGCTGTCCTTCTCGGTGATGCCGGCTTCGCGGCCGGCGGCTTTCTCTTCCTCGTAAAGCTGGCGCGCTTCCTCGCGCTCCAGCACCTCGCCGGTGACCGGCCGGCCGTCGATCCAGACGGTGAGTTCGACCACGGTGCCGTGCCGGGGAACCGGGAAGGAATACTGGGCTTCGAGGTCGATGTCGTGGGGATTGACGAAGATTTGGTCGACGGTGGTGATGGCATAGCCGTCTTCGATCACCACGTCCACCCGGTGGTCGCGGATTTCCAGAGCCGGGAACCGGCCATCGCTGGGCGTCAGCAGGCCGGCGGCGTGCGTTGATGCGGTGCAAATCAGCAGGGCGATCAGAATGAATCCCTGC
>CALKKN010000359.1 GCA_937995275.1 uncultured Lysobacterales bacterium
TCCTGCAGCAGATCACCGGTATCAACTCGGTCTTCTTCTACGCGCCGATGATTTTCGAGCAATCGGGCATCGGCACCGACGCTTCGTTCATGCAGGCGGTGCTGGTCGGCCTGGTCAACCTGGTCTTTACGGTGCTCGCCATCCTGCTGATCGACAAGCTCGGCCGCCGGCCGCTGCTCGGCGCGGGTCTCGTCGTGATCGCCGGGTGCATGTTGCTGCTGGCCTGGGGTTTCGGTTCCGCGACCTACACGATCACGCCGGCGCTTCTGGACTCACTGCCCGCGCTAGACGCCCTGCGTCCGCTGGTCGGCCAGACCTTTGGCAGCGACGTGGCGTTTCGCGAAGCGGTCGTCGCTGCGGTGGGCGCGGACGTTTTCGCGGCCAACCAGTCCGCCCTGGTCGGCGCCGCGATCGACATGAACCCGACGCTGATCCTGATCGGGATACTGGGCTTTGTGGCCGGTTTCGCCATCTCGCTCGGCCCGGTCATGTGGGTGCTGTTCTCCGAGCTGTTCCCCAACCGGGTCCGCGGCCTGGCGATCTCCTTCGTCGGGCTGATCAATTCATCGGTCAGCTTCCTGGTGCAGCTGGTGTTCCCCTGGGAACTGTCCCGGTTGGGGAACTCGCTGACGTTCCTGATCTACGGCCTGTTCGCCATCGTCGGCCTGGTTGTCGTGATGCGCCTGCTGCCGGAGACGAAGGGCCGGAGCCTTGAGGAACTCGAGGCGGAACTGGTTCGCTGACACGACATGAGCACCCGATGAAAGCCGTTCCAACAATCCTTCTGGCTGTCCCGCTCCTGTCGCTGAGTGCTGCGTGCCTGTCTTCGGAGCAGGATGTGTCCCATCACGGGGCAGGTGGCGGTGCCATTCCCGTCGAGGTCGTTCGGGATGGCGATCGCTGGACGCTGCTGCGCGGCGGGCAGCCCTATGTCATCGAGGGCGCGGGGACTAACGGCGGCAACATCGCCGAACTGGCCGCCAGCGGCGGTAATTCATTTCGCAACTGGCGGGATTTCGATGCACCGGACGGCCTGCCGGTCCTGGACGAAGCACAGAGGCTCGGACTCACCGTGGCGATGTGCCTGCCCGTCGGGCGGGAGCGCCACGGTTTCGATTACGACGACCCGGATGCCGTCCGGCGACAGTTCGAGTTCGCGAGGAACGAAGTCCTGCGCTACAAGGACCACCCGGCGCTGCTGCTCTGGATCATCGGCAACGAGCCGGATCTGCACTACACCAACCCCAGGGTGTTCGACGCCGTCAACGACATCTCGAAGATGATTCATGAAGTCGACGGCCATCACCCGACGACCACGGCGCTGTCATTCAGCTTCAAGGAGGAGTTGGTCAACCACATAAAGCAGCGGATGCCCGACCTCGACATCATCAGCGCCCAGAAGTACGCGGATATCGTCAACCTGCCGAAGTACATCGAACAGGCCGGCATTGATCGGCCATACCTGGTCACGGAGTGGGGGCCCATCGGGCACTGGGAGGTCGATAAGACCGCCTGGGGGGCGCCCATCGAACCGACCAGCAGCGAGAAAGCCGCCCATTACAGGAAGAATTTCGAGGCCGTGATCGAGGCGCATTCCGATCGCATCCTCGGTTCCTACGCCTTTCTCTGGGGCCAGAAGCAGGAGCGCACGCCGACTTGGTACGGCATGTTCCTGAAGGACGGATCGGTTACGGAAGCTGCGGACGTTATGCACCACGCCTGGAAAGGCGCCTGGCCGGAAAACCGTTCGCCGTGGATGGAGGGGTTGTATCTCGACGACCGGATCGCAGAGGACAGCATCGAGCTGGAACCTTCCGGGCGCTACCCGGCGCGGGCGAGCGCGGCCGATCCGGACGGCGACCCGCTGACGTACCGCTGGGAACTCAGGCGGGAGAGCGACGCGACCCAGGTGGGCGGTGACAAGGAGGAGGTGCCCGAGGTGATCCCCGGTCGGCTGGAAGCCGGCGACGACGGCCGTGCGATCCTTTCGGCGCCGGAGCAGCCGGGGGCCTATCGCCTGTTCGTTTACATCTACGACGGCAACGGGCACGCCGGCCACGCCAATATCCCGTTCCTCGTGCAGTGAGGATGTTCTGCGGGCCCCTACACGACAAACGAGATCGAAAATGAAAGAAGTCTACTGGAGTGAATCGCCCCTGAGACGGGCAGCGGACGGCGGCGCTGGCAGCATCGTGCTGCACGATGGCGAGCCGTTTTACCAGATCCACAATTACCACGTGATGCCGCCGTTCCTGATCTCGCTGGTCAGCGGAACGGAGCACTGGATGTTCGTTTCGAGCGCCGGGGGCCTGACCTGCGGGCGCAGAAATCCGGATCACGCGCTGTTTCCGTACGAGACCGACGACAAGATTCATGACAGTGTTGCGATGACCGGCCCGCTGACGGCGCTGCTGGTCGAGGACCAGGGCACAACCCGGCTGTGGCTGCCGTTTTCCGGCAACCTTTCCGCGTATCGGCTGGAGCGCAACCTGTACAAAAACCTGCCTGGCAACCGCCTTATCTTCGAGGAGGTCAACCACGATCTCGACCTGGTGTTCCAGTATGGCTGGTCGGTCGGTGAACGGTTCGGTTTCGTGAAGCGCTCCGTCGTTCGGAATACCGGCGGTACCGATCGACGCATCGAACTTCTGGATGGCCTTCGCAACCTGCTGCCCTTCGGCGTCACCCGCCAGACGCAAACCGAGCTGAGTACACTGCTGGATGCCTACAAGCAGGCGGAGGCCGTACCGGGGCTGCCTGCGGGTGTCTACAGTCTGAGTTCAATCCTGACGGATCGGGCCGAGCCCTGCGAAGCTCTGAGGGCCACCGTTGCCTGGAGCGTGGGCCTGGACGATCCCCGGGTGCTGCTGTCGGAGGACCAGGTCGAGGGTTTTTGCGCGGGGTCCCCGGTCGAGCCGGAGCAGCAGGCGAGGGGGAAGCGGGGAGCGTTCTTCATCCAGTCCTCACTCTCCCTCGCGCCGAAAGGGGAGAGAAACTGGTACCTCGTTGCCGACATCAACCAGGGGCCTTTGCAACTTACCGGTTTGCTGGGGCAGATCCGCGCCGGTGTGGCGCCCGAGGAGATCGAAAAAGACATCGAAGCCGGCGCACAGCGCCTGCTGCAGCTGGTCGACGGCGCCGACGGCTCCCAGCTCTCGTCCGACCACCTGACCACGGCCCGGCACTTCTCCAACACGATGTTCAACATCATGCGTGGCGGAACCTTCTACGATGACTACAGGTTCCCACACGATGACTTCCTCGAATTTGTCGAAACCTGGAATTCGCCACTGGCAGAGGACTGTGTGGGCCTGTTGCGGGAGCGGGACGGACCGCTGATGCGGAATGACGTGTTGAGCCTGGCTGAAGGCAGCGGAGAAGCCCACCTACAGCGCCTGGCGCTCGAATACCTGCCGCTCACGTTCAGCCGCCGCCACGGTGACCCCAGCCGGCCGTGGAACCGCTTCTCCATCGATATCCGCAATGAGGACGGCTCCGACAAGCTCTATTTCCAGGGCAACTGGCGCGATATTTTCCAGAACTGGGAGGCCCTGTCGCTCTCCTACCCCGAATACATCGAAAGCTTCATCGCCAAGTTTGTCAACGCGACGACGGCCGATGGCTACAATCCCTATCGGATCACCCGGGACGGCTTCGACTGGGAAATCGTCGAGCCCGACAACCCCTGGTCGAACATCGGTTACTGGGGCGACCACCAGGTCAATTACCTGCTCAAACTGCTGGAGTTGTCCCTGGCCTATCACCCCGGAACATTGGGCGAGCTCCTGTCCCGCGAGATTTTCGTTTATGCCAACGTGCCGTACCGGATCAAGGGTTACGACTCGCTTGTTCGCGATCCGCACAATACGGTGCTCTACGACGATGCCGAGGCCGCCGCCATCGCCGATCGCGTCGGGGCGATCGGCAGCGACGGCCAGCTGCTGACGCTGGCTGACGGCTCCATTTACCGCGTCAACCTGCTGGAAAAATTGCTGGTGCCGGTACTTTCCAAGCTCGGCAACTTCGTGCCCGGCGGGGGGATCTGGATGAACACCCAGCGCCCCGAGTGGAACGACGCTAACAATGCGCTGGTCGGGTACGGCCTGTCCATGGTGACCCTGTGCTATCTGCGCCGCTACCTGAAGCTGTTCGCCCGCATTCTTGCTGAACGTCCCGAGGACGACTTCCCAGTCTCCGCGGAGGTTGGAGATTTCCTCGCGGGGGTCCGCGAGGTGATGCAACATTCGCGGTCCATGCTGGACGGGGCGGTCGAATCCGGACCGCGGAAAGCCTTCATGGACGCGCTGGGCCTGCTGGGCGAGAGGTACCGGGACCGCGTGTACGCCGGGTTCTCGGGAGAACGTTCCGCGGTCGGCACATCGGAACTGCTGGGGTTCATCGAGCTTGCGCTCGAATTCATCGATCACAGTATCGCTGCGAATCAGCGGCCGGACGGATTGTTCCATTCCTATAACCTTGTCCGCTTCGATCCGGCCGGCTACGGAGTCGAGCACCTGTACGAAATGCTCGAGGGCCAGGTGGCGGTGCTGAGTTCCGGGTTCCTCGGGCCCGAAGAGTGCCTGGCATTGCTGAACGCGCTCAGGGCGAGCCGGATATACCGTTCGGACCAGAACAGCTACCTGTTATATCCGGATAATCAGCAGGTCCATTTCCTCGACAGGAACGTCATCGATCCGGCATCGGTCGATGGCAGCGAGTGGATTCAGGGTGAACTCCGCTCGGGACGCACCGATTTCATCGAGCAGGATGGCGAAGGCAGGGTGCATTTCAAAACGGATTTTCGCAGTGCCCGCGAACTCGCCACAGCCATCCAGGAGCGTTCGGACGTTTCCGGGGAGGATGCCGAGGCGCTGCTGGATATCTACGAATCGGTTTTCCGGCATCGGCAGTTCACCGGCCGATCAGGGTCCATGTTCAAGTACGAGGGCCTGGGCAGCATCTATTGGCACATGGTCTCCAAGTTGCTGCTGGCAGCGGC
>CALKKN010000360.1 GCA_937995275.1 uncultured Lysobacterales bacterium
CTAGCTGGCACCCTCACCAATCCGATCCTGATTCATTCCGGGAACGGCGGGGGAGCAGACTTTGTCAACCGAATTGTCAAACGCCCAGACGCCACTTGCCTGCACTGCACCGCGAAGAGGCGTGAAGAGGTCGCAGCGAAGGCTCCAAGGCCCGACATCTTGTTCGAGGACTT
Source organism: uncultured Lysobacterales bacterium (assembly GCA_937995275.1). Classification (GTDB taxonomy): domain Bacteria; phylum Pseudomonadota; class Gammaproteobacteria; order Xanthomonadales; family SZUA-36; genus CALKKN01. Next base: position 174 of record CALKKN010000360.1, read on the forward strand.
CGAGTCGGACACCTACGAGAACTGGACGGTGGAGGGCACAGCGTTCGGATCGGGGCCGGTCATCGCTTCGCAAATGCCGGCCTACCAGGGCAAGGTGGGCGCCCATGGCGAGCGCCTGGTGAACTCGCACCACACACGCAATGGGGAGGACGTAACCAAGGGCGACGCCCACATTGGCGTCATGACCTGCAAACCGTTCAAGATCGAGCGGTGCTATATCCATGCCTTAGTGGGTGGCGGTGCCGACGCCGAACAAACTGCCCTGCAGCTCTTGGTCGAGGATGAAGTGATCGCCAAGCTAACAGGGAGCAACAACAACGCGCTGCGAAGCCAAAGCATCAACGTGGCGCAGCACGAAGGAAAAATGTCTCGCCTGCGCATCGTCGACAAGAGGACGGGCAGTTGGGGCAACATCGGAGTGGATCACATCGTCTTTTCCGACCGGCCCGCCGCGCCGCCGCCGCCACTGGAGGATCGCCGGGACATGGGGGAGATGACGCTGGCCGTGCTGAATCACGGCGAGGGGATCATTTCCGCGGCCGGGAATTCCGGCGACGGTGTGGATGTCCATTTTTCGCCGGGGGCCGAAACGGCGCGCGGATCCTTTTCCTCGCGACCCAAGGGCATGGTCGGGAAAACACTGACACTGGCACCCGGCGAAGAGGCCGTGGTGAGTTTCGCAGTCGCCTGGCGGTTTCCGAATCACCAGCCTCCGGTCGGCAAGGGCCACTACTACGCCGAGCGCTTCTCCTCCAGCCTTGCGGTGGTCGATCACCACGCCGCCGGTCACGAGGAGTCGTACGCGCGAACACGCCTGTGGCATGATACCTGGTATGACTCGACACTGCCGCACTGGCTGCTCGACCGCAGCTTCGTCAACACCTCGACACTGGCGACCACGACCTGCTTGCGGATGGATGGAGGGCGATTCTGGGGCTGGGAGGGCGTCGGCTGCTGCCAGGGCACCTGTTCCCACGTCTGGCATTACGCCCAGTCGGTGGGTCGGGTGTTTCCGGAACTCGAGCGCATCACGCGCGAGAATGTCGACTACGGCCTGGCCTACCAGCCGGACGGGAGCATTTTCTACCGTGCGGAGTTCGGCAAGCACGAGGCGATCGACGGCCAGTGCGGCACGATCCTGCGGGTCTACCGCGAGCACACGATGTCGCCGGACGACGCCTTCCTGCGCCGGATCTGGCCGCGGGTAAAGGGATCGATCGAGTTCCTCATCCGCCAGGACGCCGACAACAACGGCGTGCTCGAGGGCAAGCAGATGAATACCCTGGACTCCGCTTGGTATGGCCCGATCGCGTGGATCAGCTCGCTCTACCTCGCCGCCTTGCGCTCGGGTGCCGCCATGGCCCGGGAGATGGGCGACGATGGCTTTGCCAAGCAGTGCGACAGCCTGGTCCAACGGGGTGGCAAGTGGCTGGGCGAGAACCTGTTCGACGGCGAGTATTTCAATCAGAAACGCGATCCCAATCACCCGGAAGCCATCGGGGCCGGCATCGGCTGTCACATCGACCAGGTCATGGGCCAGGGCTGGGCGCACCAGCTCGGCCTCGGCCGCGTGCTGCCGGAAGACAAGACGCGCACCGCCCTCAAATCGCTCTGGCGCTACAACTTCACGCCCGATATCGGCCCCTACCGCAAAGCACACACCGCGGGCCGCTGGTATGCGATGCCGGGCGAGGCCGGCTTGCTCATGTGCACCTTCCCGAAGGGCGGCGAACGCGATGCCGGCGGTGGCAGAGTCGGCAGAGGATTCGCCGGCTACTTCAACGAGTGCATGAACGGCTTCGAGTATCAGGCGGCCGGACACATGATCGCCGAAGGTTTGGTCGAAGAAGGACTGGCGGTAACCCGGGCCATTCATGACCGTTACCATCCTTCGCTCCGAAATCCTTACAACGAGATCGAGTGCGGCGACCACTACGCCCGCTCGATGGCCAGTTACGGTGTTTACGTTAGCCTCTGTGGTTTCCGGTATCACGGCCCTAAGGGACGCATCGGTTTCGCGCCGAAAATCACTCCGGACAAATTTCGGGCGGCTTTCATCGCGGCAGAAGGCTGGGGAACTTTTAATCAGACTGTCGGCGAAGATCGACAGACTGCATCAATTTGCATTCACTCGGGGCAGATTCGCCTGCTGAGCATCTCGCTTGGCGTGGCTACAGACGAAGCGCCAAAAAAAGTGCGCACGAAACGCGAGGACCAGGTCATCGAAGCGTCTCTCCAAATCGAAGCGGAGGACCAAGTACTCATCCGCTTCGAGCGCGAGATCACACTCAGTGCCGGAGAGAAAATCGACATCGAGCTCTCGTAATCGAGCCTTGCATGAGAAAACAGACCTTGACTGTCACCCCAGCACATCTTCCTGGCGATGGCGCAGCGGAGAGGCATTTGGCAATCGCGTCACAACTGACGGGGCTTAAAAGCTACAGCGTTCTCCCGAGCAGTTCTCAAAGGTAAGAATTTCGCCCTAGCGGGTGAGGTGAGTTCGAGGACTTTCGTGATGGCGGTTGCATCGCCCGCCCTCACGAAGCGTTTCCGCTAATTCACATCGGTCTTTCACACCGCCGCGCCGAACGGAATCTGCTTCGACGCTTCGGTC
>CALKKN010000361.1 GCA_937995275.1 uncultured Lysobacterales bacterium
GCTCGCCGGCGGCCTGAGATTCCGGCCGCCGAACCCAACCGGTGGAACTATTCTGCGGGCCGGGCCGCGGTGACCTGTACGCGGGTCCGCCGGTCCAGTTCGGCCGGCGCCGCCAGCCGGATGTCCAGACTCAGCTGCGCCTGCTCCCCGGCGCCCAGCGGCCCGGCGTAAGTCCTCATTCCCTGGCGGGTCTGGCCCTGCTCGTCGAGCCAGGCGTAACTGATCTCGATGTCCCGCACAGCTACTGAGGTGAGGTTGCCGAACTGCACCCAGACGACATTCTGGCGGTCCAGCACGGCCCGCGTGGCGATGTATTTCGAGGGATTGGCCGGCAGGTCCAGCACCACCAACTCCCGGGCCGCCTGCTGCCCGGACGGCGATTGCGAATCGGCGGCCGCGCGGAAGTGGCCTACGGCGCTGTCCAGGTCGCCGGCCTCGCGGTCCAGCATGCCGAGGAGGTAATGCGCCTCGGCGGTGGGCAGCAATTCGAGGCTGCGCTGAAGGCTGGACCGCGCCTGCTCACGGCGGTCCAGCCGATACGCGGCCTGGCCCGAGCGCAGGTGGCCATAGAACAGCTCCGGATTGGCCTGAATGGCCTTCCCGTAGGACGCCAGGGCCCGCTCCGGCTTTTTGTTCAGTGCATGGATATCGCCTTGCAGGGCGTGAAACAGTGATTCGCGTGGCTCCAGGGTCAGGGCCTCGTCGAGGTGTTCCTGGGCGTCGTCCAGCCGCTCGTCGCTGACCGCCTTGCCGGCCTCGTCGAATGCCTCGTAGGCCGGCTGCACGCGCCGCAGATAGGCCGTGCGCCGCTGGAATTCCTCGGCCCCCGTTTCACCCCCGGCCGGCAAACCGGCAGCCGCGGCCCGGTTGTTCTCGACCCGCTCCGGCGACGGCGGATGCGACGCGAACAGCCCGCTCACCCAATCCTGCTGGCGTCCCTCGGACAGTTCCACGAAGGTCTCCTGCAGCTGCACCGCGCCCTGTGGATCATAGCCCGCTTCGGACAGGTACAGCATGCCGTACTCGTCAGCTTCCCGTTCCGCGTCCCGGCCGTATTTCTGGGTCAGTAACTGGGCGCCCAGCGCCGGCACCATCATGGCGACCTCGCGCGCGGACTCCGAGGGAATGGTGCTGCCCAGCACCACCATGCTGATGACGGCGCCCGTCTGCGTCAGCATGGCTTTCGATTGCGCCCGGGCGCCGTGCGAGGCGTCGGCATGGACGATCTCGTGGCCGAGCACCGCGGCGAGTTCCGCCTCTGAATCGAGCGCCGCGAGCAGCCCGCGATTGATCGAGATCTTCCCGCCGGGCAGCGCCCAGGCATTCGGGACCGAGTCGTTCAGGATGCTGAATTCATAGTCCAGCTCGCCTTGCCGCCGCGAACGCGCCGCCAGCCGGTTTCCAACCTGCGACACGTAGGCGCCCAATTCCGGGTCCAGGATGAACTCGCCGCCCTGGGACTGCTTCATCGGGGCGTACATCTGGGCACCGACCTCACGTTCCCAGTCGGTACCGTAGACCTGAAAATTACGTTCGCCCGTGACCGGGTTCACCGTGCAGCCGCACAGCGCCACGAGGCTGAGGAACACCGAGCCGAACCGCATTCGCATGGTCGAGCGTCTCATGGGCTGCCCGGCTCCTGCTGCAGCGCGGCGCAGCCCGGCCGCGGCGCAACCTCCTGCCCGTCCACGGACAGTTCCGTGATGCGCATCTCGAGGTGGTTGCCGCCGGTTTTGCCGTGCTCCATGCGAACCTCGATGAAACCCAGTTGGGGCGCATGCCAGGCACGGGTGTAGCGTGGGCTGTTATGGCGGATTTTTTCCACCGGAAGGGTCAGGAGACAGCCGAGGCTGGTCTCCAGGCGTTCCGCCGGCAGCAACCGGAAGTTCTGTTCGTCGATTTCGTCATCCTCGACCATCTGGAAGTGCAGGTCGGAGTTCTGTGCGGCCAATCTCTGGCGCATTTCGAGCTTGAGCGACAGCGGGTCGAGTGAATCCCCGATCATGTCGAGGATCAGGGGATCGTTGTCATTGTGGGTGATGGTCACGCGACGCTCTTCCCAATCGAATCCGACAGTCCAGACATCGTCCAGCCCGGCCACCAGCGTGTGGCGTCGGTAGCGCTCCGGCCGGAACCGGCCGTCCAGCACGCGGCCGCGCACTTCCTCGTAGTCCCGCGCGCCAAGGAGCCTGGCCAGTCCATGTGTGCCGCTTCCCGAGCTGCGGATGACCCAACGCTGGCCCCGCCGCTGCAACTCCACTTCCATCTTGCCGGTCAACTTGCCATTGCGGTAGATGGAGTACCGGGCCTCGTACGGCGCGACCGCAATGTCCGCTTCGAATTGCGCACCCGCGCTGCCGGACAGGGCCAGCAGCGCGGCCAGCCAGAGAGCGGGGCCGCTAGAGCCGCAGGTGCCCATCGTCCCGGAGGTGCAGCGGGCGGTCGAGTCGGTTGCCGTCGACGAACGTGGCGCCATCGCTGCATTCGACCCGGTGGCGCGAAAACAATTCAACCGTGGCCACGACGAGGCGGTGCTCCATCGGCGACAGGCGGGCCGCCAGGGTGGCAGCATCGTCATCTACCAGAACGGGTATGACGACCTGTGCGATCACCGGGCCGCCGTCCAGTTCCTCGGTCACGAAATGGATGCTTGCGCCGTGCTGTGTGTCGCCCGCGTCGAGCGCGCGCTGGTAGGTGTCCGTGCCGCGATAGAGCGGCAGCAGGGATGGGTGCAGGTTTATCATGCGTCCCCGGAATGGATCCAGCACCGGCTGCCCGACGATGCGCATGAAGCCGGCGAGCACGACGAGGTGCGGGTCGCCGGCGGCGATCAGCAGGGCCAGGGCGCGGTCGAATGCCGCCCGGTCCGCGAAACCGCCGTGCTTCAGCACGCTGGTTGTGATCCCTGCCCGGCTGGCACGCTCGAGCCCCCGGGCGTCGGTCACGTTACTGATGACGTGGATGATGTCGGCGTCCAGGCGGCCGACCTCGCGGGCGTCGATCAGCGCCTGCAGGTTGGTGCCGGAGCCCGACACCAGAACGGTGACCCGTAGCGGCTCCTTCATGAATGATACCGGACGCGATCCTCGTCGCGCCGCTCGGTGACGACGCCAATATCGATACATTCGATGCCGCTCGAGGCGGCCGCAGCACATACCTTGCCGGCGGCGTCGGGCGCAGTCAGCATTACCATCCCGATGCCGCAATTGAACGTGCGCAGCATCTCGCCGTCCTCGATTGTTCCGTGGTTCTGCAGCCAGTCGAAAACGGCCGGGCGCCGCCAGGCCGAGGTGTCGATGTCGATGGCCAGATTGTCCGGTACGATCCGGATGACGTTGTCGGTGAGCCCACCGCCGGTGACGTGCGCCAGGCCGTCGATGCCGCCCTGCCGCAGCAGTCCGAGCACCGGCCTGACGTAGATGCGCGTCGGCGCCAGCAGCGCGTCGCCCAGCGGCAGTGGCTCGCCCGCCGGATCCCCAAGAGGCTCCCGCAGGTCGACCCCGGCCCGCTCGACGACCTTCCGAATGAGCGAGTAACCGTTCGAATGGGGCCCGCTCGACGCCAGGCCCAGCAGGCGGTGCCCGACCGCTATGCGGCTGCCGTCCAGCAGTTCGGAGCGCTCTACAGCGCCCACGGCGAAACCGGCCAGGTCGTACTCGCCGGCGCCATACATGCCGGGCATCTCGGCCGTCTCGCCGCCGATCAGCGCACAGCCGGCCTCGCTGCAGCCCTCGGCGATGCCGCCGATGACGGCTTCCGCCACGCCCAGCTGGAGGTTGCCGGTGGCAAAGTAGTCCAGAAAAAACAGCGGCTCCGCGCCGCAGGTGAGGATGTCGTTCACGCACATCGCGACCAGGTCGATGCCGATGGTGTCGTGACGCCCGAGCTGGCGCGCGAGCATCAGCTTGGTGCCCACACCGTCGGTTCCGGAAACCAGCAGGGGCTCACGCCAGCGTTCGAGGTCGAGCTTGAACAGGGCGCCGAATCCGCCGAGGCCGGTGAGGACCTCGGGGCGCATCGTCCGGGCGACGGCGGGTTTGATCCGGTCGACCAGTTCGATGCCGGCGTCGATATCAACGCCGGCGTCCCGGTAGGAAAGGGGGCGTCTTTGTGGCGTGTCGCCCGATGTTTCGCTCTTCACGATGCTGCAGGTCCCCGGCGGACGCGTTCCGACTCTCAGAAAGCCTATGGTATCTTATTTGATGGTCGAATTTCGCCGAGAACCTGCCGTGTCTGCTGTTCCCCGAGCCCGTTGTCTGCTGAGCGCGACATGTTTGCTGCTGGCCCTGAATTTTTTGCCGGCGGGCGCCGCGGACATTCACGCGCAGGAGCTCTATTCCGGTGAAGCCCCGGTGGCGGACCAGAGTACGGGCGAACGGCGGCGAGCCTTGCCTCTCGCCCTCGAACAGGTACTGCAGAAGCTCAGCGGACTGCGTTATTTCGACGACTATCCCCTGATCGGGCCGGCATTGGACCGCGCGCCCTCTATCCTGCTCAGCTACTACTACCGCAACCTCGAATATCCACTCGCCGACGGCAGCCAGGCGAGTGAACTGCGGCTGGTGGCGCGGTTCTCAAAGCCGGAAGTCGACGAAATGGCTCGTGCCTTGCAGCTGCCCCTGTGGCAGCCGGATCGCCCACCGCTGACCCTGTGGATGATCGTCGATTCGGGCTTCGACAGACGCATCATGCCGGTGGAGTACGCCTACCTGCAGCCGCCCCTGGACGACGTCGCTCAGCGCCGCGGCCTCCCGCTGCGCTGGCCCCGACCCGGCCCAGAAGGCGAATTCGGGGTCGACCCGCAACTCCTCTGGGGTGGCTACACGGAGGACCTGCCGACGGCCCCGCGCGAAGGTGTGATGATTGCCGCGGCGCGGCGCGAGGGGCTGGAGTGGAGCGTGCGGATCAACCTGGGGTATGAGGGCCGGAACCAGGCCTGGCGCCTGCACGACATCGATCTGCAGGCCGCGCTGACCGAAGGCCTGCAGCAGGCCGTCGACCAACTGGCCGCGCTGGACACGATCGCGGCGGCGGACATTGGCAGTTGGTCGCAGGAACTCGTCGTCAGTGGCGTGGACAGCCCGGAGGATTACCTGCGTTGCCTGAACTATCTGCAGCGGATCAGCGTCGTCGACGACGTCGCGGTGGTCGCTGCGCGCCCGGGCATGGTGACGTTCCGGCTCGGGTTGAGCGCGCTGCCGGACTATCTCGAAAAGTCGCTGGCGAGCGGTGGTGTGCTCCAGCGGCCGGAACCGGACGGGTCCTGGGAACTGTTGCCGGTGGTACCCGATGACGGGTGACTCGCGGCAATGGTTCCTGCTGGCGCTCGCCGTCGGCCTGGGCTGGCTGATATTCCAGTTGGCGCCGGTAATCACGCCGTTCGCGATATCGGCAGGACTGGCCTACCTGGGCGACCCGCTGGTCGACCGACTGCAGCGCCTGCGGTTTTTCCGGTGGCCGGTCAGCAGAACGGTCGCCGTCATCATCGTGTTTGTGCTGATGAGCGCCGCCGTCGGCCTGATCCTGCTCTTCGTGCTGCCGCTGGCGCGAGAGCAGATCACCTACCTGGTCAGACGGGCCCCCGAAATGCTCGAGTGGTTACTCGGGACCGCCCTGCCGTGGCTGCAGTCCAGACTGGGTCTCGCTCCGCTCGAAATGGATCTGCAGAGCCTGACGGAGGCGGCGAAATCCTACTGGAAGGACGTCGGCTCGGCTGCGTTGAGCGTGCTGGGCACGGTCTCCCGTGGGGGGCAGGCCGTGCTTCACTGGCTGATGAACCTGGTTCTGATTCCGGTCGTGACATTTTACCTGTTGCGGGACTGGGACCGGCTGGTGCTGGGCATCCAGAACCTGATCCCACGTCAGGACGAGCCGGCGATCAGCGGGCTGTTCCGTGAAATCGACGACGTGCTCGGCGCCTTCATTCGCGGGCAGTTGATGGTCATGCTGGCGTTGGGCCTGGTCTATACCCTGGGGTTGTGGCTGCTCGGGCTGGACCTGGCCTTCATCATCGGTATGGTTGCCGGGTTGCTCAGCATCGTGCCGTACCTGGGGACGTTCGTCGGCGTTGTGGCGGCGCTGCTGGCCGCGATCTTCCAGTTCCAGGACGTGCTGCATCCCGTGCTGGTCCTGGGGGTATTCGCCGTGGGCCAGTCGCTGGAGGGCATGGTGCTGACCCCGCTGCTGGTAGGCGACCGCATCGGGCTGCACCCGGTGGCCGTCATCTTCGCCGTACTGGCCGGCGGTCAGCTGTTCGGTTTCCTCGGCATTCTGCTGGCGCTGCCGGCCGCTGCCTCGCTGAACGTGCTGGTCCGGCATCTGGACCAGCGTTATCGAGCGAGTGATCTGTACCAGAAGAAGCTGCAGGACCCCGGAGGCGCCTGAATGTCGTTCTCACCGCAGATGCCATTGCCGCTGGAGCCCCGGCGTCCGGATCGGTTCGAGGATTTCGTGGCGGGAACCAACGAGGGTGCACTGGCGGCCGTGCACCACCTGCTGGACGAACCCGGCGGCATCCTGTTTCTGTCCGGGCCGCCCGGGGCAGGCAAGTCGCACCTGCTCAACGCCCTGTGCCACCGCGCGCGTGAGCGGGGCATGGCCGCGTTCTACATCCCGCTCAGGCGCGTACCGCCGGAAGCCACGGCCGGCCTCGAGGGTCTGCAGACCCTCGACCTCGTCTGCGTGGACGATTTGGACTACGTTGCCGGTGACGCAACCTGGGAGCAGGCCCTGTTCCGCTGCTGCAACGACATCCGGGCCGCCCGCGGTCGCCTGTTGGTGAGCAGCGGCAAGCCGCTCGCCGCCCTTTCCCTGGGCCTGCCGGACCTCGCCTCGCGCCTGGCCTGGGGCGTTCGCCAGAGCCTGCAGGCTCCGGACGACGACGCCAAGCTGGAAATCCTGCAACGGCGGGCCCGCGCCCTGCGGATCGAGGTAACGCCGGACGTGCAGAGTTACCTGCTGCGGCGCACCAGGCGCGACCTGGGTTCACTGCTGGGCGCGCTCGAACGGCTGAAGGAGGCGGCTTTTGCCGAGAAGCGCAGGATCACCGTGCCGCTGGCCCGCAAAGTACTGGGCGAAGACCTCGGGAGGGACTCATGCTGAACAAGCTCGACATCACGAAAAACTGGCTGCCGCGTTATACGGGCATGCCGCTGGACCGCTTTGGCGACTACATCCTGCTGACCAACTTCAACAACTACGTCCACCTGTTCGCCGAACAGTTCGGTTGCGATGTCTACGGCGAGGACCGCACCATGCCGGCGGCCACCAACGACGCCGGGCTGAGCATCATCAATTTCGGCATGGGGTCGAGCAACGCTGCCACCGTCATGGATCTGCTGAGCTCGATCAGGCCCAAAGGCGTGCTGTTTCTGGGCAAGTGCGGAGGGCTCAAGAAGTCGACCGAAATCGGCCACCTCATCCTGCCCATCGCGGCCATTCGCGGCGAGGGAACGAGCGACGACTACTTCCCGCCGGAGGTGCCGGCCCTGCCCTCGTTCAAACTGCACAAGTTCGTTTCGGACAAGATCCTCGCGCACGGCCTCGATTACCGGACCGGGGTCATCTACACGACCAACCGCCGGGTTTGGGAACATGACGAGGCCTTCCACCTCAAACTCCACGCCATGACCTGCATGGGCATCGACATGGAGACCGCGACGCTGTTCATCGTCGGTCACGCCAATGAAATCGCGCGCGGCGCCCTGCTGTTGGTTTCGGACGTGCCGGTTACGCCCGATGGCGTCAAGACCGAAGAATCCGACCGCAAGGTCACCGCGCAATGGGTCAAGCTGCACCTGCAGATCGGCATCGAGGCCATGACCGAACTCGGCCAGAAGGGCGAACCCATCAAGCACTTCCGTTACGAGCCGGGCTAGGGGCGAAATTGCGTCCTGTCGGCTGCCCATTTCTGGTGTAGGAGCGGCTTCAGCCGCGATTGGGGTTCGTCCGGTGCCGACGACGCCTACTTGAAGGTGATGCGTCCGTCGATGACCAGCGCGTCCGTGCTGAAACGCACTTTGGCCAGGCTTCGATCGGCGGTGGCCTGGAACGCGGCGCGGCCGGCTTTGGCGATCGTCTTCACGGCATCGTGGCCTTTGTGATGCCCCTCCTCCGACTTCTCGCCGTGCGTTTCCACGCTGTATCGATCCGTCAGCTCCAGATAGGCTGCGGTGTCGTAGCTGACTGAGAGGAACAAGCCTTTGGGGCCGGCCTCGCGGTCGAGGAAAGCGGGCAGGCCCTGTTCCTCGCCGGCGCCCATGGACAATCCAATGGCGTCATCGGACATCGCTGCAAAGGCGATCATGCCCGGTACCGGCAGCATTGATTCGGGCAGGCGCACCGGCGGGTCGCCGGCGGTGATGGCGAGTTCCGACAGATCGGGCAGCAACATTTGCGCCATGCCGACGAACATCTCGGGTTGTTCGACATGCACGGCCAGGTGCCCACGGGCGTCGGTGGGCATCGACCGGCCGCCCAGGCGGACGTCATCCACACTGATCCGGACACCGCGGAAGTTGTTCACGAAGGGCGGCATGGGCTGCTCCAGCCGTGCGAGCGTATCCGCCGCGCTTTGATTGAGGTCCTGCAGGTGTTCGCAGACGAATGGATCGGCGACGATGGTCGCGGCCTCCTCCTGAACGAAGTCACGCACGGCGCCAAGGCGCATCCCGAAGGCGAAATCCATCATGCGGGCCGTTGCTTCGTCGACCGCGGGCACCTCGGCCACCAGGTCCATCAGCCTGGCGGCCAGGGCAGCGGGCGATTCCACCCGGTACTGGTACGCGATCGCGTCGGTGGTCAGTTCGGTCGTGCCCGCCGTCATCCGCGGCGCCTGGTCGATGATGCTGTGAATTTCCGCGACACAGTCGGCGCCAAGGGAACTGAAGTCAGCACTGCCCGAGTCCGCCAAAACGCGTGCCGTAAGCGCATCGGGCTGCAGGAACTGGTCGGCCAGCTCATGCAGTTCCACGATACCGGAGCCGTAGGGCGTGTACCCGTGGCGCTGGTTCAGGTCGACCAGCCGCGTCCGTGCGTCACTGTCGCCGGGCATCTCCAGCCCGAGGAATGCCGGCAACAGTTCCTGCTCGGCGCT
>CALKKN010000362.1 GCA_937995275.1 uncultured Lysobacterales bacterium
GAACGCGGCCAGTCCGAAGCCATCGCCCGCAACCTGGAGGTGATGTCGCGCCTGCCGGTACCCATCATCTGCACGATCATCGGCGAGGGCGGATCCGGCGGCGCGCTCGCAATCGGTGTCGGAGACCGCGTCAACATGCTGGAATACAGCACCTATTCGGTGATTTCGCCAGAAGGATGCGCCTCGATCCTGTGGAAGGATGCGGCCAACGCCGAGGATGCCGCGACGGCGCTGGGCATCACCTCCGGCAGTCTCAGGAAACTCGGACTCGTCAACGACGTGATCAAGGAACCGTTGGGCGGCGCCCACAAGGAACCTGACGAAGTCGCCGGGCGGATCGCCGATTGCCTGGAAGAACAACTCGAAGAGCTGGCCGGGCTGACCAGTGACGAACTGCTCGATCAGCGCTACCAGCGTCTCCTTTCCCATGGCGAATTCCAGGACTGATCGCACGGCCAACAGGTGAACGCTGCCCCGGCAACATTCTGCGGCGAGCAACTGCTGGCCAGCCTGGCGCGGCTTCCCACGCCTGAAAAATACTGGATCGGGTTCAGCGGCGGCGCCGATTCGACCGCTCTGCTGCAAGCCATGCACGAGCGCCGTCACGAGCTGCCCGCGCCGATCCATGCCCTGCACTTTCACCACGGTCTGCAGTCGGAAGCCGACGCCTGGCAGGAGCACTGCAGGTCCTTTTGCGCCGCTCGGGAAATTCCATACCTGACGGAGCGCCTCGACATCGATCGGTCGTCGCGCCACAGTCCGGAGGAGGCCGCGCGCAACAGCCGCTACCGTGCGGTCGCGCGCATCCTGGGCGGGCAGGAGATGTACCTGACGGCACATCATGCCGAGGATCTGGCGGAGACCCTGTTTCTCAACCTGATACGGGGCAGCGGCATCGAGGGGCTCGCCGGCATACCGGTGTTGCGGACACTGGACCATGGCTGGGTTGCCCGGCCCCTGCTCGAAAAACACCGCGCCGATCTGGAAGCTTTCCTGCGCACGCGCGACATCGGCTGGCTCGACGATCCTTCCAACGCGGACACGGCCTTTGACCGCAACTACCTGCGGCGCGAGTTGTTTCCGATACTGGAACAACGCTGGCCGGGCATGGCGCAGCGCCTGTCGCGAACGGCCCGCAACGCGCGGATTTCGGCCGGCGCCATGGCAATGTTCATCGAAAGCCAGTCCGGCGACCTGATTCGGGACCGGTTCAAGATGCCGGTCCACAAGCTGCTGAAACTCGACCCGGAGATGCAGACTCTGATCCTGCGCCAGTGGCTGCGCCGGCATGAAATTCCGATGTTGCCGGAGCAACGCCTGCGGGAATTCCTGCAACAACTTGCGGAGGCCAGCGTCGACAGCCGGGCGGAAGTCCAGTGGGAAGACTGGATGATCAAGCACTACCAGCTCGATCTGTGGCTGCATCGGCGCAAACCGTTCCCGGGGTGCCCGGCGATGCCCTGGCGTGACAGAATGGAGGTGGAGCTGGGGCCGGACAGTGGCCAGATCGCCCTGCTCGGCCCACCGACTCGCGTGCCGGACGGTTGGCTGGTGCGGGCCAGGCAACCCGGGGACAGCATCCGCGTCCAGCCGCACGGCTCCAGTCAGAAGCTCAAGCGTTTTTTCCAGGCGGCATCCGTGCCGCCCTGGCTGAGGCCGGGCGTGCCGGTCCTGGAATGGGACGGTGAACCCGTGGCGCTCGGCGACTGGATACTCGGCCACCGCCTGCGGGCCTGGTTGATGGAGCACGGGCTCGAGTATCGCTGGAACCCGGCCGATCCGGTACTGAGCCGGGTGCGCGCAGACTGTCAGCCCTGACCCCGACGACGTGGCCGGGAGGGACGGCCCGCCTTGAACCTGTACCACAACGTAGAACTGTCGATATGACCAAAAAGACCGAACAACTGCCCGATTTCGAAGAAGCTCTCAAGGAACTCGAAGCGCTTGTCGAGCAACTGGAATCGGGGGACCTGAACCTCGACCAGTCGCTCAAACAATTTCAACGCGGCATCGAGCTGACCCGCCATTGCCAGGGTGTCCTGGAGCAGGCCCAGCAGACCGTGGAACAACTGATCGACCCCGAAGACGAGGGTTCGGCCGCACCGTTCGATACCGGTGACTGACCCTGCCACCGAAATCTCGGCCTGGCAGCGCCGCGTCGAAGCCGGGCTGGAGAAATATCTCCCCGGCGAACACTGCGTGCCGGCGACGTTGCACCGGGCGATGCGTTATTCCGCGCTGGCTGGCGGCAAACGTTTCCGCCCGCTATTGGTTTACGCGACGGGCAAGACTCTCGATCTGGAACCTGAGCGGCTCGATCCGATAGCCGTGGCCATCGAGCTTATCCACGCCTACTCCCTGATCCACGACGACCTGCCCGCCATGGACGATGACGATCTGCGGCGCGGCCGCCCTACCTGCCACCGAGCCTTCGACGAGGCCACCGCCATTCTGGCCGGGGACGCCCTGCAGGCGCTGGCGTTCGACGTGCTGGCCCGTGACCTGCCCACCGCCGCGAGTAAGAACGGCCTGGCTGTGATCCACGAGATTGCGCAAGCGTGCGGATCGGGCGGGATGGCCGGCGGCCAGGCGCTCGACCTGGGCGCAGTGGGCCGGCAACTGGGGGAAGCCGAACTCAGGAACATGCACCGGCTGAAAACCGGCGCCCTGATCCGCGCCTCGGTCACGACACCCTGCCTGTTGGCCGGCGCCGACGCCGCCACGCTGCGGCACGCCTCGGTATTCGGCGAGTGTGTCGGCCTCGCGTTCCAGATCTACGACGATATCCTCGACGTCGCCGGCAACAGCGCCGTGACCGGCAAGAGCACCCAGGCAGACGCGGCGCTGGACAAACCGACCTTCGTCTCGATTCTCGGCATGGACGAATCCCATAAAGAGGCCCGGGACTTGCGTGACCAGGCCATTCGCTGCCTCGAACATATGCCCGGTGACACGACGACATTGGCATGGCTGGCCGATTACGTGGTCAGCCGGGACCGATAGCGTTGCGCTCGCGGCATGGCTAGAATGTAAGGATGAATTCGGAGATTTATCCTCTGTTGGACAGAATCGGGAGTCCCGCGGACCTGCGGAAACTCGACGAGGAACTGCTGCCGCAACTGGCGGACGAACTGCGCAGTTATCTGATTGCCTCGGTCGCCACCAGTGGGGGACACTTCGGTGCGGGCCTCGGCTGCATCGAACTGACCGTCGCGCTGCATTACCTGTACGACACGCCGCACGACCGCATCGTCTGGGACGTCGGTCACCAGGCCTACCCGCACAAGATCCTGTGCGAGCGGGCCGGGCGCATCACGACCATCAAAAAGCACATGGGCCTGGCGCCTTTCCCCAAGCGCGAGGAGAGCGAGTACGACACCTTCGGCACCGGCCACTCGTCGACCTCGATCAGTGCGGCGCTCGGCATGGCCGCCGCAGCGGCTTTGAAAGATGAAGACCGCAAGTGCGTGGCGGTCATCGGGGATGGCGCCATGACCGCCGGTCTGGCCTACGAGGCGCTGAACCACGGCGGCGACCTGGATACCAACCTGCTGGTCGTGCTCAACGAGAACCAGATGTCGATCTCGCCCAATGTCGGCGCCATCACCAAGATGCTGGGACGGCTGATGAGCGGGCCGACCGTCACCGGCATTCGCGAGCGCGGCAAACGCATGATGCGGCGCGATTCGCGAATGTGGCGCTTCATGAGCCGCTGGGAGGAGCACGTCAAAGGCATGGTCATGCCGAGCACGCTGTTCGAGGAGCTCGGCTTCAATTACCTCGGGCCGATCGACGGCCACGACCTGCCGACGCTGATCCGCACCATCCGCACCGCCCGCGGCGTGGACGGCCCGAACCTGCTCCACATCATCACCGAAAAAGGCAAGGGGTACGGGCCCGCGGAGAAGGATCCGGTCAAGTACCATGCGGTCACGCCGTTCGACCCGGAAAAAGGCGTGGAGGCCAAGGCCCCGCCGCCGCGGCCCAGGCCATCGTATACCGAGGTGTTCGGCCAATGGCTGTGCGACATGGCCGAACAGGACGCCAGCCTGATGGCGATCACCCCGGCCATGCGGGAAGGCTCGGGCATGGTGGAGTTCCATGAGCGGTTCCCGGACCGTTACTACGACGTGGGGATCGCCGAGCAGCACGCGGTGACCCTCGCCGCCGGCATGGCCTGCGAAAACATGCACCCGGTCGTCGCCATCTACAGCACGTTTCTCCAGCGGGCCTATGACCAGCTCGTCCATGACGTCGCGCTGCAGAACCTGCCCGTGCTGTTCGCCATCGACCGGGCCGGCCTGGTGGGCCCGGACGGCCCGACGCACGCAGGCAGTTTCGATCTGAGCTTCATGCGCTGCATCCCCAACATGGTCATCATGGCGCCCGCCGACGAAAACGAATGCCGGCAGATGCTGTACACGGGTTTCCGGCATCCCGGGCCCGCCGCGGTACGCTACCCGCGAGGGCGTGGCCCGGGCGTCCTGCCCGAGAAGGAGATGCAGGAAATTCCACTTGGCCATTCCCGGACCGTTCGGCGCGGAAGGGAGGTTGCAATCCTGGCATTCGGCAGCATGGTCGAAACCTGCCGCAGCGTCGCCGACCGCCTCGATGCCACGCTGATCAACATGCGCTTTATCAAGCCCCTGGACCGGGATGCCGTGGTCGCCGCGGCACAGCGGCACGCCACTCTTGTGACTGTCGAAGAGAATGCGGTCGCGGGCGGCGCCGGCAGCGGTGTCAACGAACTGCTGGCGGCAGAAGGCCTGGCCACGCCGGTGCTCAACCTCGGTCTGGAAGACCATTTCGTCCAGCACGGCACCCGCGAGGAGTGTCTGCACATGGCCGGTCTGCATGCCGAGGGCATCACGGCGCGCATCGTCCGGTACGTGGGCAGCGTGGGGCCCGCGTCCCTGCAGGAGAGCGCTGTCCGCTAGCCCGTTGGCTGCGCGCTGACCAGCCGGTAGGTCAGATTGATCCGCAAGCCTGTCGGTTTCCGTGTGCGCGGCAGCGCATGCTGGAAGCGGCGTTGACTGTCGCCCTTCATCAGCAGCAGGCTGCCGTGCTCCAGCGTTATACCGCTCGATCCGCCCGAAACCCCCGCCGGGCGGACCCTGGGGCGCAACAGGAATCGGCGTGCCGCGCCAAGACTCACCGAGGCGATCAGCGGCGCCGGACCGAGCTCCTCCTCGTCGTCGCTGTGCCAACCCATGCTGTCCGCGCCGTCGCGGTAGGCATTCGCCAGCACGGAGTTGAACCGGCGCCCGGTCAGGTCCTCCAGCCGACGTTTCAGTTCACGCAGCACGGGGTGCCAGGGCAAGGGGTCGAGGGTCAGGCCGCTGTAAGCGTAGACGGCTCCCGGGTCCCCATACCAGGCGGTCAGTCGGGGCTGCATTACCCACCGCCCGAACAACCGGATCTCCTGCTGGCCCCAGTTCAACTCCCGCCGAAGCTGCTCGAGCCAGCGGTCCGCCTGAGGCGCGGGCAGAAACTCCGGGCAGTACTCGAAACACCGGGGATCCAGCACTTCGCCGTGTCCGCCCGTCAGCCGGTTGGGGCGCCGGTCAGCGACTCGATCTGCCGGTCATGCAAGCGACTCAGGGTCGCCAGCGCCAGCACCGCGCCGAGCAGCGCCAGGAACATGTCGGACTGGGTGTCCCAGACGTAACCCTGCGTACCGAGGAACGCGTCGGCAGCCTCCTCGCTCAACAGCGCCACCCACCACTCGAGCAGTTCGTAGAGTGCGCTGATCGACAGGCACAGGCTGACGACGAACAGCGAGAGCCAGCCGGTGCGGGCCAGGACGCGGTTTCGTACCAGTATTTCGCGGATGACGATGGCCGGGACGAATCCCTGGACCAGGTGGCCGAGCTTGTCGTAATTGTTCCGCGTGCCGTCCGTCCACTCTCGGACCCAATCCCCCAGCGGAACCTCGGCGTAGGTGTAATGACCGCCGATCATCAGGATGACCGCATGGGCCAGGATGAGCCAGTATGCCAGCGGCGTCAGGGGAAACCGCTGTCGGGTCGCGGCCAGCACGCCCAGCGCGAGTACTGCGGGCGAGACCTCCAGCCACCAGGTAGGATAGTCGTGCGGCTGCCAGGCCGACCAGGCCAGGACCACACAAAAAATGATCAGCCAGGCGGCGTTCAACTAGTGTCCTGTTGCGTAGATATCTTGCATTTCAGCGCGCCCTGCAAGGTTTCCGGGTAGGCGCGGTCTGCAGGCAATGGCCCGTTCCATTGCCAAGGGCCGCGTACCAGCCGAAGGCGAAAGAAGGGAAGCGAGACTCCTACTTACGGAACAGGACACTATTCGGCTTCGTAGACCCGGACGGCCAGCACGTCGCAACTCGAGCCGTGCAGCACGGAGTTGGCGGTCGCGCCGAGCAGCAGCTGCACGCCCTTCTGGCCATGCGTACCCAGCACGATCAGATCCATGCCGTTTTCCTCGGCGAAACGATGAATCTCGCGCGCCGGCGTGCCGTTCAGGAAATGACGCCCCTCCTCCGGAACATCGAACCTCTCGCCGATGTCATCGAGTTTCTGCTTCAATTCCGACCGCAGATTCTCCTCGACTTCGTCCATGCCCACGAATACCGGACCGTACGGAACTACGCCCATGTAGACAGAATCCATGGGCTCCTGGACGTAGAGCAGGTGAATCTGGCCGTCCGGAGCAGCCACGTCGACGGCGCGCTTCATGATGGCCGAAGACTCACTGCTGAGATCAATCGCTACGCCAATCTTCCTGTAACCCGACATGACACTCTCCAAAATTGGTGCACAGCAATGCATCACCGCAGTGATCCATCTGTATTCATTCTAGCCCAACGACCGGGCAGGGGAATGATGCGGGTCAAGGGTGAGGGAATGGACCCGTACTAAGCTGTCGGACATGAATCAGCAACCGTCCCGGACCGGCAACGGGATTCCACCCCAGATGCGCGCCATGCGGATCCACCGTACGGGGCCGATGGACGGGCGGGCCGCTCCCCTGGC
>CALKKN010000363.1 GCA_937995275.1 uncultured Lysobacterales bacterium
AGGCGGCCGGATTTCTGGATGGCGACCCTCAGCCGGCTCATGACGCCCTCCTGCCCAGTCGGTCGAGCACCGTTCGGTAGCCTCCGGCACCCAGTTCCATGGAACGTGCGACCCGCCCCACCGTCGTGACGCTCACTTCCGTCATTTCCCGGATGTCGCGGTAGGTGTAGCCCTGATCCAGCAATTGCGCGACCCGCCAGCGGTCCACCATGGCCTCGATTTCCGCCGGGGTGCACAGGTCTTCGAGAAATTCCCGGACTTCCGTGGGCGATTGCAGGGACAGCAGAGCTTCGGAGAGGGTTCGCGCCGCCGCCTTCATCTCGGTTTTCTGGGATTGATCGTGCCGTTTCATGATTCGCGGATTCCGTTTTAATGTACTAATGTGTTAGTACAATGGGATGATACGCGATTGTGAGTCTTGCCGCAACAGCGGGTATTCGGCGAAGGCGCAGATGACAGGGGTGCATGGTTTCACCGCAGAGGAAGAAGCGTTACCGGTGCGCCGTCGCGGGTGAAAGAAGCGAAGCGAGACTCCCTCGTTTAAACCATTTCCCGGCCCGGCGCATCAAACTCACAGGAATTGCAATTGCGATGGGTTCACGAGGACACCTTTATGAAACACAGTGTATGGATCGGAGTAGCCCTGATGGCGGCCTCCATGGCTTTGCCGGCTGACGTCAGGGAAACCGAGGAAATGACGTTCAATGTCAGTCCCGGAGCGCGAATCAGCCTGGAGAACATCAACGGGGACATTACCGTCACCGGCGGTAGCGGCGGCCAGGTCACCGTGGTGGCGCACAAGAAGGCCGACGATCAGGAATATCTCGATAATCTGGAGATCGTGGTCGATGCGGACGCGGATTACGTCCGGATCGAGACGCGTCACCCCAAGCGGGAAGGCAGCTGGTTCAGCTGGGGCGGCGATGGAGGCGGCAGCGTTACGTACGAGTTGACGGTGCCCGACGAGGTCGAGCTGGATGCGATCGAAACGGTTAATGGCGATGTCACGATCCGCTCGGTCAATGGTCCCGTGAACGCTGGTACCGTGAACGGCGGGCTGGAGGTTTCCGGACTGGTCTCGGATGTCAGCCTGGAAACTGTAAACGGCGGCATCAACGCGACTTTCGATTCAATCGGCGCCGATCAGCGCGTGGAAGCGGACGCGGTGAACGGCAAGATCACTCTCAACCTTCCGTCCGACACAAGCGCGCGCGTGACTGCCGAGACCGTGAACGGTAGCATCGATGCGGACGATTTCGGCCTGAAGGTCGAGAAAGGCTTCGTCGGCCGCGACTGCAGAGGCGAGATCGGCGGGGGTGACGCGCGCATCTCGCTGAACACCGTTAACGGTTCCATCCGGTTGAAGAAGAACTGACCCACGCATCTCCTCGACACTTCGGGCCCGGCCTTTTGTGCCGGGCCTTTTTTTGGCCGGCGGCCCTCACCGCGAGCCAGGAGTCCCTTCACTTAATTTTTCTGACCGCCTGATATATCATCATGCGGTCCAAGCCTCCCAGAATCGGAATCATGTCTACTATTCAATGGCACGGCGTTTTCCCCGCCCTGACCACGAAGTTCACCGCCGCCGACGAAATCGACTGGGCCGCGATGGAAAAACATCTGGCTTTTCAGCTGGACGCCGGCGTGCACGGGTTGATCGTGCTGGGATCGCTGGGTGAGAACGGCGCGCTGTCAATGGAGGAAAAGCTCGAGACGGTGCGTTTCTTCGCGCGTGCCGAGCGCGGCGGCAGGCCCCTGCTGGCCGGCGTCGCCGAGTCTGCCACCCGGGATGCCAAGGCCTTTGTCCGGGCGGCGGAGGAAGCCGGGGTCGACGGATTTATGCTGTTGCCCCCGATGCGCTACGCCAGCGACCGGCGTGAAACCCTGACCTACCTGTACGATGTCGCCGCGGCCACGGGCCGGCCGATCATGTTGTACAACAACCCGGTCGTCTACGGAACGGACCTGACCCCGGAGGACTTCGCCCGCCTGGCGGACAACCCGCGTTTCGAAGCCATCAAAGAGGCGGCGGACGACACGCGGCGATTTCCGCAGATCAGGCGGCTGGTGGGCGACCGCTTCGCCCTGTTCTGCGGTGTCGACGACCTCGCGCTGGAGTGCTTCGCGCTGGGTGCGGTCGGCTGGGTCGCCGGACTGGTGGTGGCCTTTCCACGGGAGACCGTACGCCTCTGGGAGCTCTGCAGGGACGGCGAGTGGGAGGCTGCGCGCGAGCTTTACGAGTGGTTCCTGCCGCTGCTGCACCTCGACACCGGGCCGAAATTCGTGCAGCAGATCAAACTGATCGAGGCATTGATGGGCGTGGGCAGCGCCAAGGTGCGAGCGCCGCGCTTGCAGCTGGGGGAAGCCGACGCGTCGCAGGTCGAGAAGATCCTGGCTGCAGCGCTGGAACAGCGGCCGCAGGTATGACCGTGACCGCCGGTTCCACCGCGTCTGCTCCAAGCCTGGCGGATCAGGCCTATCAGGACCTGGAGGACAAGCTGGTCAGGCTGGAACTGGCGCCGGGTGCGGTGGTTTCGGAAGGCCAGTTGATCCAGATTACCGGCCTTGGCCGGACACCCGTTCGCGAGGCGATGCAGCGGCTGGCGCAGCAGGAGCTGTTCCGGGTGATGCCGCGCAGGGGCCTGTTGGTCACGCCCGTGAGCCTGCCGGATATTCTTCACGTACTCGAGGCGCGCAAGCCGCTGGAGCGGGTCATCGTCTATCGGGCAGCGCTGAACGCCCGCGACGAGCAGCGCAGCGCCCTCGCGGCCATCGCCAGGGAGCTGGCCATTGCCCACGACGATTTCGAGTACTTCATCCGCCTCGATATGGCCCTCGGGAAGCTGCTGGACGCCTGCTCGGGTAACGCCTACGCGAGCGCCTCGGCGGCGCCGCTGCGCAGCCACTGCCGTCGCTTCTGGTATTTTCACCGCCCGCGCATGCAGCTGTCCGATGCCATATCGGCGCAGTCGAAGATGGCCCGCCTGGTAGCCCGCCGCGACACCGTGGGTGCGCAGAGGGCGTCTGACGGCGTCATCGCGGTGATCGAGCGGCTGGCAGCCAGCATCGACAGGTTCGGCTGACGTGACGGGGACGGGCCCACGTCCGCGCTGCGTCGTCGTGGGGGCCGGCACCGTCGGATCGGCGTGCGCGTGGTATCTGCAGCGACGTGGCGCGCGGGTGACCCTGATCGATTCGGAGTTGCCGGGCCAATCGACCAGTTACGGCAACGCAGGCTGCATATCCAAGACCTCCGTGTTCCCATTTTCGGTCCCTGGCGTGATTCGCAAGGTGCCGTCGTGGCTGCTCGATCCCACGGGCCCGCTGCGCATTCGCTGGGCCCAGCTGCCACGCGTGGCGCCATGGCTCTATCGCTTTTGGCGGGCGGGCTCCGCACGGCGCGTGCGGCAGATCGTGGCCGCCCAGGCGTCGCTGATGGAACCGGTGCTGCGGGATTTCGATGACATTCTGCAGGGCACCGGCAGTGAATTCCTCAGGGAAGCCCGGGGAGCGATCCTGCTGTATGAAAGCGAGAAAGCCTTTGCGGCGGAGGCCTGGAAATTCCGCGAGCGCGAACGGCTGGGGCTGGAATGGCGGCGCCTGGCGCCGGAGGAACTCCGGAAGATGGAACCCGCAGTCCGGCTGAACGGCGGCGTCGCGCTGCATGAAACGCTCTGGCAGCACGTCACCGACCCCGCTGGCCTGACACGGCGTTTCGCCGACGATGCCGTCCAGCGCGGCGCGAAGTGGCTGCAGGACCGGGTCACGGGCGTCACGGCGCAGGCGTCAGGCGTGCGGGTATCCACGCAGTCGGGCCGCTCGATCGGGGCCGAGCTTCTGGTGCTCGCCACCGGCGTGTGGTCGAATCGGTTGCTCGGACAGTTGGGTTACCGGGTGCCGCTGGCCGCCAAACGGGGTTACCACGTGATGTATGCCCAGCCGACCGTCGAGCTGAAGTATCCGGTTATGTCCGCAAGCCGCCATGTGCTGCTGATCCCGATGCGCCACGGTCTGCGCGTGGCGGGAACGGCGGAGTTCGCAGCCATCGACGCGCCTCCTGACTATGCCCGTGCGCGGGCGCTCGTCGAAAGCGCCCGGCACTTCATGCCTGAACTCGGGGGCACCGGTATCAGCCAGTGGATGGGGCAGCGGCCGATGACGCCGGATTCACTGCCGGTGCTGGGTGCGTTGCCCCGCCACCCCAAGGTGCTGTGCGCTTTCGGCCACGGACACTACGGCTTGACCCAGGGGCCGACCACGGGCAGGATCATCAGCAGACTGGCCTTCGGCGAGGATCCGGTCATCGACCTGTCGCCTTTTGCCGTCACCCGATTTTGACCCAACGGCGATGAACGCACCCGGCCCCGCAACATTTCATTGCATCGACGCACACACCTGCGGCAATCCCGTGCGGCTGGTTTACCGGGGCGGACCGGAACTGATAGGCGAGAGCATGCTGGACCGCCAGCAGCATTTCATTGCCGAATACGACTGGATCCGCACGTCGCTGATGTATGAGCCCCGGGGTCACGCGATGATGTCGGGCAGTATCCTGTACCCGACCGGCCGCGACGACTGCGACATCGGCGTGTTGTTCATCGAGACGTCGGGATGCTTGCCGATGTGCGGTCACGGCACCATCGGAACCGTGACCATCGCGGTCGAAAACCGCCTGGTGGAGCCGCGCCAGCCCGGCCGTCTGGACCTGGAGACCCCGGCCGGCCGGGTTTCAGTGACTTATCGGGAGAAGAACGGGAAGGTCGTTTCGGTGCGGCTGACCAACGTGCCGTCCTTCCTGCATTCGCAGGGGCTCGAAGTCGGCTGCCCGGAACTCGGCGGCACGTTGACATTCGACGTGGCCTACGGCGGCAATTTTTACGCGATCATCGAACCCCAGGAGATATTCGGCGACCTCGAGGACCTGACTGCAGCGGACATTGTCCGCCTCAGTGCCATCCTGCGCGAGCGGATCAATGCGCAGTGCCGTTTCGCCCACCCCGAAGACGATCGCCTTTCCCACATGCGGCACCTGATGTGGACCGGGCGGCCGACGCGCCCCGATTCGGATGCGCGCAATGCGGTGTTCTACGGCGATGCCGCCATTGATCGGTCGCCCTGCGGAACGGGAACCTCGGCCCGCATGGCGCAGCTCACGGCGCGCGGCGAACTTTCCGAAGGCGACCGGTTTGTCCACGAAAGCTACATCGGCAGCCAGTTCACCGGGCGTGTCGAAGGCCGGTGCGAGGTCGGGGACTATCCGGCAATCGTGCCCAGTGTCGAAGGCTGGGCCAGGGTTTACGGACACAACCTCATCACGGTCGATCCCGATGACGACCCCTTTTGGGCCGGTTTCACGGTCACGTGACGAGGTTCCCCTGGCTTTGATCCGGACCCATTGGACCCGCCCCGCCCCCCGTGGCGTACCGCCCCGCAGAATCAGGAGAATCGAATCATGAGGCGTTTCACCCAGCGTACTCTCGGAGTCCTGGTGGCCCTTGCAGCCTTCTCGGCCAGCCTGCCGGCGCCGGTCTCGGCGGACGGCGACAGCGAACGGTTCAGGGAGATCTACGAAAGGGAATGGGCGTTCAGGCTGCGCGAGTTCCCGATGTTCGCGTCCTACGTCGGTGTACACGATTACGACGACCGGCTGGGGCGGGTCAGCGAGACGGACCAGGCCCGCCGCCACGCCTTCTGGAAAGCCATTCGCGCGGAGCTGGACGACATCTCGTGTGTGCGGCTCGGCACCGAAGACTGCATCAATTACCGCGTTTTCGTGCAGCAGATGGACAACTTCATCGCCGCATACGAAACGCGTGCCCACCTGTTGACGTTCAACAGTGACTGGGGATTCTTCATGGAATGGGCCCGCTTGCCGGAAGACACCCGATTCGGCGGCGTCGAGGACTACCGTAACTACCTCCCCCGGCTCCACCAACTGCCGGATGTGATGGACGAGTACATTACGCTGATGCGCCAGGGCCTTGAAAGCGGGATGACGCAGCCGCGCGTCATCCTCAGCAGTCGGGATGAGCCCATCAGGGCACAGCTCGTCGACCAGGCGGAAAAAAGCACCTATTACCGCCCCTTCGCGGACCTGCCCGAATCGGTGGCGGGCGGCGAGCGGGCGGAACTGCTTGCTCTCGCTTCCTACTACGCCAAGAAAATCGACGGCCGTCTGCCGCTGTTGTTCGGGCACCTGCCGCGCCAACCCTACGGAGTGGCGCCGGTACCGGACGACATCGCGCCTTTCTACACGGCCGGGCGCTACGTGCCGGCGCCGCTCGACGCGCTGCGCGGCGGCTACTACTGGGTCAACACGCATGCCCTGGAGAGTCGGCCGCTGTATGCCATCCCGGCGCTGACGCTGCACGAAGGCGCGCCGGGCCATCACACGCAGGGCGCGCTGGCTCTGGAGCAGACGGAGCAGCCGCCGTTTCGCCGGTTCGATTACATCTCGGCATACGGCGAGGGGTGGGGGCTCTATGCCGAGAAGCTGGGCCTCGAAATGGACATCTATGAAACCCCGTACGAGCATTTCGGCCGACTGACCTACGAAATGTGGCGCGCCTGCCGCCTCGTCATCGACACCGGCATTCACGCGTTCGGCTGGACGCGCCGGCAGGCGCTGGACTATCTGGCCTCGAACACCGCACTGTCGATGCACGAAGTGACCACCGAGATCGACCGCTACATCTCGTGGCCGGCCCAGGCCTTGAGCTACAAACTGGGCGAATACACGATTTTGCGGCTGCGCCGGGAGGCGGAGCAGGAATTGGGGCCGGCGTTCGACGTCCGCGCCTTCCACGATCACCTGCTGTCGCTCGGTTCCGTGCCGCTGGACGTTCTGAGCGAGGAAATGACCCGCTGGGTGCGGGGACATCAGTAGCGTTGCCGGGTCGGTAGGGGGATAATCGCTGCTATTCGAGAGGTTTCCTGATGAATTGCAAAAAGTTGATGTGCGGTTTGGCGCTGCTGTTCGTGTTCGGTCACCTTGGCGCCGCGGACCAGCGTATGCCCTCCCCGGCCGGGGCTTCCGTAGGTTTTTCCAACCTCTCGAGCGGTGACGTCTTGCCGCCGGTGTTCAGCGTGAGATTCACCATCAGCGGAATGGGTATTGCGCCCGCGGGCACGCAGATCGAGAATACCGGCCATCATCACCTGCTGATCGACGTCAACCAGCTGCCCGACCTCGATCAGCCGTTGCCGATGACGGACAACATCCGTCATTTCGGAAAGGGTCAGACGGAGACAGAACTACAGTTGCCGGAAGGCGAGCACACCCTGCAACTCCTGCTGGCCGACTATGCGCATCTGCCCCACGACCCGCCGGTCATGAGCGAGGTGGTCACCATCACGGTGTCGGCCGACGCGCCACCGCAGGCTGATCCCTGAGCCGGGCGGCGCAGCGGTGATTATCGAAAACAGGAAGGTCGTAGCCTTCCACTACACGCTGACGAACGAGCGGGGCGAGGAACTCGAATCGTCCCGCGAACGGCAGCCGATGAGCTATCTGCACGGCGCGCACAATATCCTGCCCGGGCTCGAAAAAGCCCTTGCAGGGAAAAGCGCGGGTGATCATGTCAAGGTCACGTTGCCGCCGGCGGAGGCCTACGGCGAGCGCGACCCGTCCCGGATGCGCCGCATCCCCGCCAAACACTTCAATAACCCACGCCGGATGCGGTCGGGGCAGGTCGTGACGCTACAGACGCAGCAGGGCGACTCGGTGCCGGCCGTCGTCGTCAAGGTCGGGCGTTTCAACATCGACGTCGACACCAACCATCCGCTGGCTGGGCAGACGCTGACTTTCGACGTGGAAATTACGGACGTTCGCGACGCGAGCCCGGAAGAAGTCGCGCACGGCCACGCCCACGAAAGAGGTAGTCACCACGACTGACGGAGTCGCGCGCCCAGGTGCTCGGGCGGTACTTCTTTCGCCTGCGGCGAAAACC
>CALKKN010000364.1 GCA_937995275.1 uncultured Lysobacterales bacterium
CATGCCCACCATGCCGCTGAGGCGCAAGCTGCCGCCGTCCACTTCGGCGAACACCGCCAACGGGACCTGGCAGCTACCCTGGAGCGCGGCGGCCACCGACCGCTCGGCCCGCGTGCACAGCTCCGCTTCAGCGTCATTCAGCACCGCCAGCGCCTCGGCGACACCCTGGTCTTCGGCACGGCGCTGCACGCCGATCGTGCCCTGCGTGGCGGCCGGCAGCCACCGCGGCGGCCTCAGCACCTCGGTGACCAAGTCGTCCATACCCAGGCGTTCGAGCCCGGCGCAGGCCAGCACGATGGCTTCGTACTGGCCCTCCTGAAGCTTGCGTACACGGGTATTTACGTTGCCCCGCAAGTCGGTGACCTGCAGGTCCGGGCGCAGGGACCGTAGCTGGCACTGGCGCCGCAGGCTGCTGGTTCCGACGCGTGCGCCGCCGGGCAGAGCGTCCAGCGTACTGCCCTCCCGGCTTAGCAGGGCGTCGAAAGGAGTGGCCCGCGCCAGCGTCACGTCGACCACCAGCCCGGGTGCTTCGTCCACGGGCACGTCCTTCATGGAGTGGACGGCGATGTCGGCCCTGCCGTCCAGCAGCGCGCGTTCCAGTTCCTTGAGGAACAGGCCCTTGCCGCCGATCTGCGCCAGGGGTTGGTCGAGGATGATATCGCCCTGCGTCACCATCGGCAGCAACTCGACGTCGAGCCCGTCGTGCCGGTCACGCAGAAGGTCGGCCACGTGGTTGGCCTGCCACAACGCCAGCGCGCTCTTGCGCGTCGCTATCCTGATGGTTCCATTCATGCGAGTTCGCTCAGCAGCTTACGGAGGGATGATACATTCCTTCGGCTGACCTCGGGCTTTCGGTCGGTTCCGCTCAACAGCGCATGCGCGTTGCCGTCGGGCGTGCGCTCCAGGCCCCGCAGATGCCGGCGCGAGACCAGTGCATTCCGGTGCACGCGGAAGAACAGGTCGGGGAAACGCCGCTCCAGTTCCGTCAGCGAATCGTCGATGACCGTATCGCCGCGCTCGTGGATAACGGTCGTGTACTTGTCCTCGGCCAGCAGGCAGATCACGCGGTGAACGGGCGTCAGCACGACTTTGCCTCCGACCGTCGAGCGCAGGAAGTGTTCCTGCTCCCCGGCTTCCTCCGGCCCCAGGAAGCGGCTGGCCCTGGCGAGCGCCCGTTCCAACCGCTCGGCGCGCACCGGCTTGACCACGTAGTCGACGGCGTCGACCTCGAAGGCGCGCAGTGCCTGGTCCTGGTATGCCGTGCAGAACACGACGGCCGGCGCATCGCCGCCCTCCTGCAGCGCCCTGGCGAGGGTCATGCCGTCCATGGCGGGCATGGAGATGTCCAGCAGCACGATGTCGGGGCCGAGTTCGCGGATCTGCTCCAGCGCCTCGGCGCCGGTGCCCGCCTCGCCGGCGACGCGATAATCGGGCATGGCCTCGATCAGGCGTCGCAACCGGTCGCGCGCGGGTTGCTCATCGTCAACGATCAGTATGTCGAACATGAGGCACACTCAATACTGCGTAGAACCGTTCACGGTCCTGGTTGGTCAACAGGCTGGCGCGCGACCCGAACGCAAGCGCCAGCCGCTCGCGGATATTTCTCAGCGCCATACCGTGGCCCGAGGCGGATTCCGCGGCCGCGGCCGGGTTGCCGATGGTAATGACGACCTGGTCGCCCTCGGAGCGCCCGTACACCGAAACGGTCCCGCCCTCCGGCCGGGTCTGCACGCCGTGGCCGACGGCGTTTTCCAGCAGTGGCTGGAGAATCAGTGGCAGCATCGCCGCGCCGGGCGGCAGGTCGTCGACCCGCCAGTCAATCTCCAGACGCCCGCCGAGCCGCCGTTTTTCCATGTCCAGGTACTGGCGCGCCAGGCGCAGTTCGTCCGCCAGCGGAATCAGCTGATCGGCCCGTCGCATGCTGCCTCTGAAAATATCCGCGAGGTCCAGGGTTGCCGCCTCGGCGCTGTCCGGCTGGTCCGGGATGAGGCTGGCGATGGTATTCAGGCTGTTGAACAAAAAGTGCGGCTGGATGCGCGCCTGCAGCGCCTGTACGCGCGCCTCGGCCTGGGCCAGCAATTGGGCGCGCCACCGGGCCCGGATGACCAGATAGCGAAAAAAGACGAGGGAAACCAGGCCCACCGCGAATACGCTGCTCACCACGAACAGACCGGCGGAATCCTGCACCAGGCCGGGAGAACCGAGACGGGCGGCCAGCCACGCGGCGTAGCTGAACGCCAGTGCAAGGAGGACCGTGATCAGCCAGCTGCCGATCCACGCGCCGCGGGCGGAGAAGCGGCCGGTCCAGCCAGTGGTGACGCACAGCCCGGAGGCGCAAAATAATGCCATCCACTGCGCATACAGCGTGGCCATGCCGAACCACTGCCAGCCCGGCAGGCCGCCACGGCCGACCGCCACCAGGACCACGGAGACCTCGGTGATCACAACGACCGCCAGGAGTTGCCGCCATCCGCAGAACGAGGGTGGGTAGACCGCGGTGTCCCCCTCCAGCGCCTCGACCGCCGACAGGTTGACCATCCCTCAGCCGAGCCGGGCGCGCAGCCAGGCAGCGAGGTCATCGACCTCTTCGGGGCAGACGGCATGGGGCATCGGATAGCTGCGCCACTCGACCGCGTACCCCATCCCGCGCAGGCGTTCCGCCGCCATTTCGCCCAGGCGGCACGGGACCATCGGGTCCAGCGTGCCGTGGCCGAAAAACACCGGCAGACCGTGGTTCGCCTCGTGAGCATCCTGCTCGAGACGATGGTCGAGCAGCAGGTAGGTGGACAGGGCCACCAGGCCCGCCAGGCGGTCCGGGTAACGGAGGGCCAGCTGCAGCGCGATGGCGCCGCCCTGGGAAAAGCCCGCCACGACAATGCGGCCGGCAGCGATGCCCCGCCCGTGCTCACGCCGGACCAGTGCCGCGGCCTGGTTGACGCTGTCGGCGATGCCGCGCTGGTCATGGTCACGGCCGGAGGTCAGGCTGACGATGTCGTACCAGGCGCGCATCGCCATGCCGCCGTTGATGGTCACCGGCCGCACCGGCGCGTGCGGAAA
>CALKKN010000365.1 GCA_937995275.1 uncultured Lysobacterales bacterium
ATTGGGCCCGAGCACGCCGGTGATCATGAACTGGGCCTGGGGAAAAAACTCGCCCAACATGGCCATGAAGGGGATCGTGCCCCCTTCGCCCATGTACATCACGCCGTGCCCGTACGCCTCCTGCGACGCCCGCTCCAGAGATGCGTCCAGCCAGGGCGCAATGTCCGGTGCGTTCCAGCCGGAAGCGGGGTGTTCCGGGCTGAACTCGACGCGGGCGTGCTGGGGCGGACCCGCCTCGAGCGTGGCTTTCATCTGCCGCGTGGCTTCCTCGCCGTCGACCGTCGGCGGCAACCGCATCGATAGTTTCACGGCCGTGTAGGGGCGCAGCACATTGCCGGCCGAGTCGAGGGTGGGCAGGCCTTCGGCGCCGGTCACCGACAGGGCGGGGCGCCAGGTCCGGTTCAGGAGCCGGTCGACGTTGTTGTCCGCCTGCGGCTGCACGCCGCCGCAGAACGGGTAGGCTTCGAATACCGCGTCGCCCAGTTCCCCGGCCATGCGCCGAGTCTGCTCGATGCGTTGCTCCGGAATGTCGGCCAACAGGTAGTCGGGCAGCACCTTGCCGGTGCGTTCGTCCTCGAGCCGGCTCAGGAGCTGCCTGATGACGCGGAAACTCGACGGCACTACCCCCGACGCGTAGCCTGAGTGGACGCCCTCGGTCAGGACGTCCGCCCGCAGTGTGCCGGCGGCCATCCCGCGCAGGGAGACGGTCAGCCAGAGCTGCTCGTAGTTGCCGGCGCCGGAGTCGAGGCAGACGACCAGCGAGGGCTGGCCGATCCGATCCCTCAGGTGCTCGATGTAATGGGGCAGGTCATAGCTGCCGGACTCCTCGCAGGCCTCGATGATAACGACACAGCGCGCATGGGGGAGTTTCTCCCTCTGCACGGCCATGATGGCGGTCAGCGACCCGTAGGCTGCGTATCCATCGTCGGCCCCGCCGCGGCCGTACAGCTTGTCGCCCTTGATCACGGGCTTCCAGGGGCCGAGGTCGTCCGCCCAACCCGTCATCTCCGGCTGCTTGTCGAGGTGGCCATAGAGCAGGATGGTGTCGTCACCTTCGCCCGGAATGTCGATGAAGATGAGCGGCGTTCGTCCGGGCAGCCGCACGATCTCGCACTTCATGCCGGGTATGTCCTGCTTGCTGCACCACGCGAACACCTGCTGCACGGCATCTTCCATGTAGCCGTTCTTTTCCCAGTCAGGGTCGAAATGCGGGGACTTGTTCGGGATTTTGATGTACTCGACCAGTTCGGGGACGATGGCGTCCATCCAGACTTCGTCGACGAATTTCTGTGTTGCCTGATGATCCATGGGCTTGCCTTGTTGGTATTTCCGGGAGCGCGGCCATTATCCCACGAGGCACCGGCCCTGTCCCTGGCACGGACGAAAAAAGGACGACCGGCCCCAGCTCTGGCGCCACGCCCGGGTCTGCCGGGTTTTTAGGGCGAAACGGGCGAGCGTCTGGTATGCTTGCGCACCTCGATCCACGCAAGTCCCTGTGATCGACTCACGCAAAAAGACAATCAGCATAATACCCGGAGGACATTCGTGAGCACCCAAACCGGAGCACTGAACCAGCCGGACATTCCGCCCGGCGAAATTCTCGGTCACCCCAAGGCGCTATGGCAGCTCTCGAACATCGAGATGTGGGAGCGCTTTGCGTACTACGGCATGCGCGCCTTGCTCGCCGTGTACGTGGCGACGACGTTTTTCGGCCATCTCGGGGATCAGGCCAATGCCGAGGCCAGCCTGGTTTACGGCGGCTACACGGCCCTGGTGTATGCCACCGGCATCATCGGCGGCTACATCGCGGACCACGTGCTCGGCTACCAGCGGTCGATCCTGCTGGGCGCCCTGATCATGGCGGCCGGCCTGTTCGTGCTGCTGATCGAGGACCTGACCTGGTTCCTGGTGGGCCTCTCCCTGATCGTCGCCGGTAACGGCCTGTTCAAGCCGAACATCTCGACCATGATCGGCAAGCTGTACGCGCCCGGCGACGTGCGCCGCGACTCGGGCTTCACGATTTTCTACATGGGCATCAACCTCGGCGCCTTCATCGCGCCGTTCATCACCGCGGCCTGGATCGGCGCCACCTGGGGACTGAAGTGGGGCTTTTTTGCCGCCGCGCTGGGCATGGTGCTGTCGACGCTGTTCCTCGAGATCGCGAAGAAGTCGCTGGGGCACGTCGGCCTGCCGCCGAAAGGCAACGAGGGCTGGGGCCGGTTCATCCTGGTCGGCATCGGCGCCCTGGTGATGGCCGTGGGCGTCTTTTACCTGCTGTCCGCCAGCACGGTGCTGGGCTACCTGCTGGTGGGCATCATGCTGGCACTGATCGCCTACTTCGTCGTGTCGGGCATCAAGAGCGGCGACCGCGTGCAGCTGCAGCGGTACATCGCGATGATCATCCTGTTCGTGGCCAATGCCTGTTTCTGGGCGCTGTTCGAGCAGGCCGGCAGCTCGATGAACTTTTTCGCCCGTGAATTCGTGACGCCGATGTACGGCAGTATGGAAACCTGGCAGGCGGGCGGCTTCGGCATCTTCCAGTCGCTGAATCCGCTGTACATTCTGCTGTTCGCGCCCTTGTTCGCCGCCATCTGGCCGTGGCTGGACAAACGCAACTTCAACCCCTCGATACCGCGTAAATTCGCCCTGGGCCTGGTTCAGGTCGCGCTGGGTTTCTACGTGCTGGTGTTCGCGATCGCCAACTTCCTGGACGCGGCCGGGCTGGTGCCCTGGATTTTCCTGGCGCTGTGTTACCTGCTGCACACGACCGGCGAGCTGTGTCTATCGCCCATCGGCCTGTCGATGGTCACCAAGCTGGCCGCCGAGAAGGAAACCGGTATGGCCATGGGCGGCTGGTTCCTGTCGATCGCGATGGCCCAGTACGTGGCGGGCCTGATCGCGGCCATCGCTTCCGGCGGCGGGCACGGACCCGAGGCTGGCGCGGCGATCGGCCAGTACCAGGACACGTACATGATGCTGTTCTGGATCGGGCTCGGGTTCGGCGCCGTCTACCTGGTGGCCGCCCCGTTGATCAACAAGCTGATGCACGGCGTTAAGTAGGATGGCCGCGGTCGCCGGGAAGACCCTCGCTGTGAGGTGTATTCCCGGCGATCCAGCACGTTGCCGCGGCTGACAATAAAGGCCGACTGATGCACCTGGAGTTTTTTGGCGCTGCCGCCGAAGTCACCGGTTCCTGCCACATTCTGCGTGTCGGCAAGCGCCAGGTGCTGCTCGATTGCGGCCTGATCCAGGGCAGCCGTAAAGACGAGAAGCGTAACGCGGATCCCTTTCCCTTCGACGCGGCGAAAATCGATGCAGTGGTACTGAGTCACGCGCACCTGGACCATTGCGGACGCCTGCCCCTGCTGGTCAAGCGCGGTTTCCGCGGGCCCGTGTACGCGCAGGAGGCCAGCTGCGAACTGGCGGCGATCCTGCTGGCCGACGCCGCGCACCTGCAGGAGCGCGACGCGGAGTACCGGAGCCGCAAGACGGGCAGGCGCGTGAAGCCGCTTTACACCCATGCCGAAGGCGAGGCGGTCATGCGGCAGCTGCGGGGGGTCAAGTACCGCGAGGTTTTCGACGTCGTCGAAGGCGTGCAGGTGCGCTTCAGGGACGCCGGGCACATCCTCGGGTCCTGCACGGTCGAGGTTTGGGCCGAGGAGGCAGGCGTGCAGCGCAAGATCGTCTTTTCCGGCGACCTGGGGCAGTACGATACCCCGATCCTGCGCGACCCCGAGCCCCTCGACCGCGCCGACGTGGTCCTGATGGAAAGCACCTACGGCGGGCGCCGGCACCGCAGCCGCGAAGAAACCGTCGCCGAACTCGGCGAGATCCTGACGTCGTCGCGCAGCCGGAAGGGCAACATCCTGGTGCCGGCGTTTTCGATCGGCCGCAGCCAGGAGATCCTGTACCAGCTGGGCAAGCACTACGAGGCGTGGGAACTCGACCGCTTCCGAATCTTCCTGGACAGCCCGATGGCGATCGAGGCGACGCAGGTGTACTGGCACTATCCGCACCTGTACGACGAGGAGGCCACGCGGTTGCGGCGTGAAAACGGCGGCATGCCGCTGCTGCCCAACCTCACGCTGAGCCGTTCGGCCGACGACTCCATCGCCATCAACCGGATCCGGTCCGGCGCCATCGTCATCGCCGGCAGTGGCATGTGCAACGGCGGCCGGATCGTGCACCACCTGAAGCACAACCTGGGCCGGGAGGAGACCGAGGTCCTGATTACCGGTTACCAGGCCCAGGGATCGCTGGGCCGCAAGCTGGTGGACGGCCATGGATCGGTCCGCATCCACGGCGCCGACGTCCCGGTGCGCGCGGCCATCCACACCGTGGGCGGCCTATCCGCCCACGGTGACCAGGACGACCTGGCCAGGTGGTACGAGTGTCTGCAAAACCGACCGCCCGTCTACCTGGTACATGGCGAACTCGAGTCGCAAACGGATTTTCAGACCTACCTGACCAGGCGCGCCGGCGCGGAGGTGCACCTCCCCAAACCCGGCGACGTGCTCGACCTCGCGACTTTGTTGTAGGAGCGGCTTTGTGGGAGCGGCTTCAGCCGCTCCCACAATCACAGGACATCCACGGCTGATGCGACGGCTACGATGGTGAGTGACGGGACTCCAGCACCGAAACCACTTCGCCGAGGCTCAAGCCGGCGGCGCGCAACAGCACCAGCAGGTGGTAGACGAGGTCGGCTGCCTCCTCGGTCAACTCGTCGGTGTCCCCGGCAACGGCCGCCAAGGCGGTTTCCAGGCCCTCCTCGCCGACTTTCTGGGCGATGCGCTTGACGCCGGCCTCGAACAGCCGCGTGGTGTAACTGTCTTCGGGCCGGGAGCAGTCGCGCTCCGCGACCAGGCGCTCCAGCGCGGCGAGAAAGGCCAGTTCCGGCCGGACCTGGAGGCGGCTGTCGAAGCAGGTGTCGGTGCCGAGGTGGCAGGCAGGGCCCGCCGGCCTGGCCAGCACGAGCAGGCAGTCGCTGTCGCAGTCGGCGTGCACGGCAACGAGGCGCAGCGTGTTGCCGGAAGTCTCGCCCTTGGTCCACAGTTGCTGGCGGCTTCGGCTCCAGAAGGTCACCAGGCCATTATCCAGGCTGTGCGCCAGGGCTTCGGGGTTCATGTAGGCCTGCATCAGCACCCGACCGTCGAACGCATCCTGGACGATGGCGGGCAGCAGGCCGTCCATCTTGTCCCAATCGAGCGCATTGATATCTCTGGAATCGCGGATCAGCATGGACGCACCTCGATGCCGGCGGCCGCCAGCGCCTGTTTGAGTTCCGGGATGGGAATCTGGCCCGAGTGGAACACGGTCGCGGCCAGCGCGGCGTCGACGTCCGCCTGCCGGAACACGTCGATGAAGTGGTCCACGGCGCCGGCGCCCCCCGAGGCCACCAGCGGAATCGGCAGCAGCCGTCGGGCGGCGCTGAGCTGCGCGATATCGTAACCGGTACGGGTCCCGTCGGCCGACATGCAGTTGAGCACCACCTCGCCGGCGCCGCGGTCGACGACTTCCCGGAGCCAGTCGAGCGTTTGGCGGCCCGGAGCTTTCATCGCGTCCGGTGTTCCCGTGTGGGACCGCACTGTATAGGATTCGCCATCGGCAATCGAATCCACCCCGATCACCACGCATTGGCTTCCAAAGGCCTTCACCAGCCGGTCGATCAGGTCGGGATCCTCCAGCGCCGGCGTGTTGATCGAGATCTTGTCGGCGCCCTGCGCCAG
Organism: uncultured Lysobacterales bacterium; assembly: GCA_937995275.1. GTDB lineage: Bacteria > Pseudomonadota > Gammaproteobacteria > Xanthomonadales > SZUA-36 > CALKKN01. The sequence goes on from CALKKN010000365.1 coordinate 5,727, forward strand.
CACCCGCTCGGCGCTGGCCACGCTGCGAATGCCCCCGGCCACGCAGAACGGGATGTCGATGGTTTCGGAAACCCGCCGCACCCAGTCGACGTCCACACTGCGGCCTTCCGGGCTGGCAGTGATGTCGTAGAACACCAGTTCATCGGCGCCTTCGTCACGGTACCGGGCGGCGAGTTCGATGATGTCGCCCATGACCCGGTGATCGCGAAACCGGACGCCCTTCACCACCTGCCCGTCCCGCACGTCGAGGCAGGGAACGATGCGGCGGGCTACCCCGCTCCGGGACGTCCCGGTCACGCCAGAAACTCCAGTGCTTCGGTCACGCTGAAGCAGCCCTCCAGCAGCGCCTTTCCGGTGATGGCCGCGGTAGCCCCGGTGCCGGCCAGCTGGCGCAGGTCCTGCAGGCCACTGACGCCGCCGGAGGCCTGGATCTCCAGGCCGGGGTAGCGGCGGGTGATCTCGGTGTACAGATCGACGTTGGGCCCGGTCATCGCGCCGTCCCGCCCGATATCCGTGCACAGTACGTGCCGCAGGCCGCTGTCCGCGTAGTAGTCCAGCAGCTCCCACAGGTTCTGGGGGCTGCCCCGGGTCCAGCCGTGCGTCCGCGGCCGCGGCGTGCCCTTCTCGTCGATGCGCACGTCGAGCGCCGCCACGAGGCGCTCGGGCCCGAAGGACTTCAGCCAGGCCGAAAAGCGCTCGGGCCGGGTCACGCAGACGCTGCCCGCCACGACGCGGCTGGCGCCGTGGTCGAGTCGCAGTTGTACGTCCGCCTCGACGCGGACGCCGCCCCCCGTCTGGACCGATTGCGTCGTGTCGGCGAGCAGCCTGAGCAGGGGCTGCGTATCCGCCTCCGGCCCGTCCCGGGACGCGGCGAGGTCGACGACATGTAGCCAGTTTGCGCCTTGGGCGGCGTAGTCTGCAGCCAGCCGCGCGGCATCGAGGTCATAGACCTTGCGGTTGTCGAAGTCGCCGTGCAGCAGACGCACACAGCGGCCGTCCAGCAGGTCGATTGCCGGAATGATCGTGATGCTCATCAGCGCTCACTCTCCACGAATCGCTGCAGGAAGGCGGCGCCGGCTCCGGCGGAGCGCTCCGGGTGGAACTGAGCGCCGTAGAAGTTCCCCTGCCTGACGATGGCGCTGAAGGACCGGCCGTGCGCGCTGGTCGCGAGCGTCCAGTCGCCGACCGGCGCTGCGAATGAATGTACGAAATAGAACCAACTGCCGCCGAGGTTTTGGGTGAGCCGGTCGGGCCGGGTGGCGGCAATCGCGTTCCAGCCCATATGCGGAACACGCAGGTCCTCGCGGTCCGGCAACCGCCGCAGCCGCGCGGGGATCAGACTGATCAGACGGGCGTCGTCCTCCTCGGAGGATTCGAACAGAAGCTGCATGCCCAGGCAGATACCCAGCACCGGCTGGGTCAGGTTCCGGATCACGTCGACCAGGCCGTGCGTCCTGAGCACCTCCATGGCCCGGCCGGCCGCCCCGACGCCGGGCAGAATCACGCGATCCGCGGCGCCGATCACCGCGGGATCGGCCGTAAACCGGGGCTCTGCCCCGAGCCTCCGCAGGGCGTGAAGCACGGACGAGATGTTGGCGCCGCCGCTGTCGACCACCGCGATCGTCATTCCAGCGTCCCCTTGGTGCTCGGAACGGCGCTCCCCTGCCTGGCCAGCGCGGGCCGCAAAGCGCGGCCGGCGCCCTTGAACAGGGCCTCGACCATGTGGTGGGTATTCTCACCGTCCACCTTCAGATGGATGGCAGCACCGAGGGACTGGCTCAGGGAGTGGAAAAAATGCCGCACCATCTCCGTTGACAGCGCGCCCACCGTCGGGCGCGGAAAGTCCGCCTCGAACACCAGCACGGGCCGGCCGGAGAGATCGACTGCGATCTGTGCCAGCGATTCGTCCATCGGCAGCAGGAAGCCATAGCGGCCGATGCCACGGCGTTCACCCAGGGCCTGGTCCAGGGCCTGGCCCAGGGCCAGTGCGCAATCCTCTACCGTGTGGTGTTCATCGATCTCGAGATCCCCGCGACAGCTGAGCTCCAGGCGGAATCCCCCGTGGCTGGCCAACTGATCCAGCATGTGGTCCAGGA
>CALKKN010000366.1 GCA_937995275.1 uncultured Lysobacterales bacterium
GCGCCAATCTCCCCATACCACACCGGGATTCCACACGATGCACCGTCCCGCTTAACTGGCGCTGGAAGGGTGTGCAATTCGACGTGTTGCACCCCACGGTTGCGCTGTCTTACCTGGGCAACGACAGTTCCTGTGTCCTGAGCATCCGCCGTGGCGAGCGGGGCGTGCTTCTGAGCGGCGACATCTCGGCAGCCGTCGAGCAGCGCCTGGTCGACGACGGATTGACGGCGCACGAGATCCTGCTGGTGCCGCACCACGGCAGCAAGACTTCCTCCAGCGATGATTTTGTCGCGACCGTACGGCCGAAGCTCGCCGTCGCCACGGCCGGCCTGGGCAACCGCTTCGGCTTTCCCCGCCCCGAAGTCCGGGCGCGATACCTGGCGGCGGGTGCCGGCTTCTGGTCCACGGGGGACTGCGGGGCCGTGCAGATCGTCCTGCACGCGGACGGCAGCGTCCGGGCGACGAGCGCCCGGCGCCAGCGGTCGGGGCTCTGGCGCTGGCCGGCCGCAGCCGGCTGTCCCTGACCGCACCGCTGGCGATCAGCCCGGAATCGCACCACCGGGGGCGCCACCGTGGCCTGATCCGGGCGCCCCATGTATCATCTGAGCGTTATCATTCGGGCTGCCCGACGCAGCCCGTGGTCAATGGAGCAATGAAGCGTGCTTGAAATCATTTTCGCGGGCGGCTGGTTGATGGTCCCGATCATCCTGTGCTCGGTCCTGTCACTGACCATCATCGCCGAACGCTTCTGGGCCTTGCGGCGCCCCAACGTGGTCCCCGAGGGCGTGGGCAGCCAGGTCGAGGAGTGGGCGGCGCGCCATGAACTGGACCGGCGACACATCGAGCAGCTCAGGTCGGGTTCGGCGCTGGGCCGAGTCCTGGCGGCCGCCTTGGTGAACCGCCACCGGGCCCGGGACGTGATCAAGGAGGCCGTCGAGGACACCGGCCGGCACGTGGTGCATGAGCTGGAACGGTTCCTCAACACCCTCGGCACCATCGCCGGGATTTCCCCGTTGCTGGGGCTGCTCGGCACCGTCATCGGCATGATCAAGGTCTTTTCGGCCATACTCGCCCACGGGGTCGGCAACGCGAACCAGCTCGCCGGCGGAATTTCCGAGGCGCTGATCACCACGGCCGCGGGCCTGACGGTCGCGATCCCGAGCTTCTTTTTCTACCGGTATTTCAAGGGGCGCGTGGCCGCCTACGTGGTATCGATGGAGGAGCAGGCGATCAACCTGATCGAGGCGATCGACCGCGGTAACGTGGCCCAGCTGAGGTCAGGCATCCCCGGAGGCTGACCGAGTGAAGTTGCAGCATTACAGCCTGGAAGAGCCGACGGTCGATCTCACCTCGCTGATCGACGTGGTGTTCCTGCTGCTGATCTTTTTCATGGTCAGCACGACCTTCGAGCGGCAGGCGCTGTTGAAAGTGGATTTACCCGAAGCCAGCGAGGTCGAGGACCGGACCGAGTTGCCGGAAAGCCTGGAGCTGGTCATCGACAGCGAAGGCCGCATGTACCTGAATGACCGCCGGCTGGTCGACAGCGATGAACGCACGCTGCGGGCGGCGATCGAGGAGGCCGTCGGCGAAGAGCGCACGGTGCCGCTCATCCTCCGTGCCGATCGGCAGACGCCGCATCACTACGTCGTCACGGCCATGGATGTGGCCGCCCAGCTCGGTTTCGGCAATCTTTCCATCGCCACGGACCGCACCAACGGATCGACTGAATGACGGAACCTCCAAGCCAGCCCCTGGCCGTCTACAGCCGCCTGTGGGGGTATACGCGCCGCTATCTGGGGATGTTTGCGCTGGGCGTGCTGGGCGTCGCGATCGACGCCAGCATGCAGGCCGCGTTCATCAAGTTCATGGAGCCCCTGATCGACCGCGTGTTCGTGGGCAAGGACTCGGAATTCGGCCTGTGGCTGGCGGGTGTGATTTTCCTCGTGACCATCACGCGCATGACGGGCAACTTCGCCGGCGTTTACGCGATGGAATGGGTCGGCCGGAAAGTCATCGCCGACCTCCGCCAGGAGTTGTTCAACCGTTACGTCTCCCTCCCGGCCAGCTTCTTCGACCACTACAGTTCCGGACAGCTCATCTCCAAACTCGCTTATAACAGCGAACAGGTCGCGAGCGCGGCGACCACCTCGGTGATTTCCGCGTTCCGGGACGTCCTGCTGGTGCTCTTCCTGCTCGGCGTCATGCTGACCATTAACGTGCAACTGACCCTGGTCATGCTGCTGCTGGTCCCGCTGATCGGGCTGCTGGTCACGGTTATCAGCCGTCGCTTCCGCAAGATCAGCCACCGTATCCAGGACATGATGGGCAATGTCTCCCATGTCACGGAAGAGGCCGTCGTGGGGCAACAGGTGGTCAAGGTGTTCCGTGGACAGGAGGCGGAAAAGGCCCGCTTCCGGGCCGTCAACGACAAGACCCGCCGCCTGCACCTGCGGATGACGGCCACGCACCTGGCCAGTTCGTCACTGGTGCAGGTTGCCGCGGGCCTGGCCATGGTCCTGCTGATGTATATCGCGACACGCCCCTCGATGCTGAACGAGATTTCCGCGGGCACCTTCACGGCCATCTTCACCGCGATGGTGGCGACCATCCCGCCGCTCAAGCGCCTGACCGGCGTTCAATCCCAGGTCCAGAAGGGCATTGCCGCGGCCGACAGCATCTTCCAGGTCCTGGACACCGATGCGGAGCAGGACACCGGCAGCTATCACGTTGAGCGGGTGGCCGGCGCCATCGAGTTCAGAAACGTCAGTTTCCGTTACGAATCAGGCGGACGCCCGGTCCTTACCGACGTGAGTTTCAACGTGCCGGCCGGCAGCGTCACCGCGCTGGTGGGGCCGTCGGGCAGCGGCAAGACCACGCTGGCCGGACTGCTGCCGCGATTCTATACGAATTACCAGGGACACATCCTGCTGGACGGCCGGGAACTGGCCGACTACGAACTCGACAACCTCCGCAGCCAGATCGCCCTGGTCAGCCAGAATGTGGTGCTGTTCAACGACACGGTCGCCGGCAATATCGCTTACGGCGCCCTGACCGGCGCGCCCCGCGAGGCGATTTTCAAAGCCGCCAGCGACGCCCACGCAATGGAATTCATCGACCAGTTGCCCGACGGGCTGGACACCCTGGTCGGAGAGAACGGCACCCTGTTGTCCGGCGGGCAACGGCAGCGCCTCGCCATCGCGCGGGCCCTGCTCAAGGATGCCCCGATCCTGATCCTCGACGAGGCGACCTCGGCCCTCGACAGCGAGTCGGAACGCTACATCCAGGAGGCGCTGACGGAAGTCATGAAACACCGGACCACCCTCGTCATCGCCCACCGGCTGTCCACCATCGAAAACGCGGACCAGGTGGTTGTGCTGGAGCGCGGGCGGGTTGTCGAAGTCGGGACGCACGAGGAACTGCTGGCACTCCAGGGCAGCTATGCCAGGCTGTACCAGACGCAGTTCGGTCATGATCAGGGGAGCGCCGCTTCGCTGCAGGACAGGGTCTGAGCGGGAACTTGCCGAGCATGCGCGCCGCCACCGAGTACAGGCTCAATGAGATATGGTACGGGGACCGGCCGCCGCCGCTGTGGCTGCGCGGGCTGGTCCCCGCCTACCGGTTCGGCAACCGGGTCGACCGCTGGTGGAAGTCCCGACACCGCCCGCAGAATCTCGAGTCAGCCTGCATCATCGTGGTCGGCAACATCACGGTCGGCGGCAGCGGCAAATCGCCACTGGTCATTCGCCTGTGCCGGATTCTGCGCGACGCGGGGCTGGGTCCGGCTGTGATCAGCCGCGGCTACGGCAGCGAGGCCAGGGGCCTGCGCCTGGTCAGCCCGGCCTCCGACCCCACCGTCGTCGGCGACGAACCCCTGATGATCGCGCAGGAGGCCGGGGTGCCGGTGATTGTCTCGCCCGACCGCTGCGCGGCAGCGCGTGCTCTGATCGGGAAGGGAATCCGCGTCATCGTTTCGGACGACGGCCTGCAGCATTACCGCCTGCCGCGTTCCATCGAAATCTGCGTCATCGACGGCAACCGGGGATTCGGCAACGGTCGCCTGCTGCCGGCCGGGCCCCTGCGGGAATCTCCGGAGCGCCTGGCCTCGGTCGATCACATTGTCGTCAACGGTGAACCCGACGGTCTTCCCGGAGGCCTCGAGACCGTGCCGATGACTCTGGCCGCCGGCCTGCTGCGGCCGCTCGAAGGGGGCCAGAGCTGGCGGCTTTCCCAGTTCACCGGGTGCCGGGTCCATGCGGTAGCCGGCATTGCCCACCCGCAACGCTTCTTCGACCTGCTGCGGCATGCCCGCATCAAGGTCATCGAGCACCCGTTTCCGGATCATTACGCCTATACGGCTCGGGACTTCGCGGGCATGCCCGGCGACCTGCCCATCCTGATGACCGAGAAGGACGCGGTGAAATGCCGCCAACTGGGCCTATCCAACGCCTGGTTCCTGACCGTCGACGCGGCGCTGCCATCCACCTGGGAAGCCGCGTTGGTGGGGCAGGTCCGGGCGTGCCTCGAGCGGCGGAAGATACAACCATGAGCACCGCTTACGCCATCGTCATTCCTGCCCGAATGGCATCGCAGAGGCTGCCCGGCAAGCCGCTGCTGCAGATCGCCGGGCGGCCCCTGATCGAACACGTCTACCGCCGCGCCTGCGCCTCTGCGGCACGAACCGTGGTGATCGCCACCGACACCCCGGAAGTCGCTGACGCGGCAGAATCGTTCGGCGCCCGGGCCGTGCTGACTTCGGCCGATCACAAAAGCGGCAGCGACCGTATCGCCGAGTGCGCGGACCGCCTGGGCTGGGGCGACGATACGCTGGTGGTCAATCTGCAGGGCGACGAACCCCTGATGCCGGCAGCCTGCCTCGACCAGGCTGCGGAACTGCTGGCCCGGGACGGCGACGCGGCAGCAGCCAGCCTGTACTGGCCCATCACCGATGCCACCGAGGTCGCGGATCCCAACGCCGTCAAGGTCGTCGTCGGCCTGGACGGCACGGCCTTGTATTTCAGCCGCTCGCCCATTCCGTACCCGCGCGGCTATCGGAACATCGACGCCGCATTGCGCGCTGGACTGACCTGGAAGCGCCATATAGGACTCTATGCCTACCGGGCGGGGGCCCTGCGGACCTTTGCCGCGACACCGGCGACGGCCCTCGAGTCTACCGAGAAGCTGGAGCAGCTTCGGTTTCTCGAGCACGGGCTGCGCATCGTAATGGCCGAGGCCGCCGCCTTCATACCGGCCGGCGTCGACACGCCGGAAGACCTGCAGCGCGTCGCTGCGCTGCTCACCGCCCGGGGCTGAGACGGCGCCGCGTGGCCGAACAGGGATCGAAGCCGTTCGACGGCAAGGCCTACGCGGCGAGACTGCCCACCCGTCCGGGCGTCTACTTGATGCGCGATGAGGGGGGCGAGCCGCTGTACGTCGGCAAGGCCCGCAACCTGCGCAAGCGTGTCGCGTCCTATTTCGATGCCCGGCCAAAAATCGACCGCATCATGCGGATGGTGGCGCGGGTCCGGCAGATCGAGATCAGCCTGACGCGCACCGAAGGCGAGGCGCTGCTGCTCGAAAACGAGTGGATCAAGTCGCTGCGACCGCGTTACAACATCCTGCTCAGGGACGACAAGTCCTACCCCTGGATTGTGCTGACCACCGACCACGAATTTCCGCAGATCGCGTTCCACCGCGGCGCCCGCGACAGCCGCAAGCAGTACTTCGGCCCCTATCCGTCGGCCGGATCGGTACGGGAAAGCATCAACCTGATTCAAAAGCTCTTCCGACTCCGCAATTGCGAGAACAGCTACTTCGCGCATCGCAACCGCCCGTGCCTGCAATATCAAATCCGGCGCTGCACGGCGCCATGCGTCAACCTGGTCGACCGGCAGAAGTATGCAGAGCAGGTCAACGACGCAATCCTGTTTCTCAAGGGCCGGAACCAAAAAGTACTGACCAGGCTGATCTCCCGTATGGAACGGGCATCGCAGGCACTGGATTTCGAGACAGCGGCCATGTACCGGGACCAGATCAACGCACTCAAGCAGATGCAGGCGCAGCAGTTCGTCGCCGGTCGCCAGGCCGATATCGATTTTGTCGCGCTGGCGCAGGAGCAGGGCGCCAGCTGTGTACAGGTCGTTTCGATTCGGGGCGGCCGCAACCTGGGTCAGCGCAGCCACTTTCCCAG
>CALKKN010000367.1 GCA_937995275.1 uncultured Lysobacterales bacterium
ACAGCGGCCTAACCGGTACGGCATTCATTCTGCGGAACTGTCTCGGGGTCGGTGCCGGGTACCCCTGTGCAGGACCGTAGCGCGCCGGGAGCGCACGCGCGACGGCACTGACCGTGCGACCACCCCCATTCGCGGCTAAAGCCGCTCCTACATTCGTTATTTCGATTCGCTCCAGGGCGCTACCTTCAACAGCATCAGCATGCCCGGCACCGCCAACGCGGTGCACAGCAGGAAGAATGTCGTGTACCCCATGGCCTCGATCAGGAAGCCCGTACTGGCGTTGGCGAAGGTCCGGGGCACCGCGATGAAGCTGGTGAACAGCGCGAATTGCGTGGCGGTGAATGCGCGGCTGGTTTCCCGCGCGATATAGGCCGTCAGGGCGACGGTTCCCAGCCCAACGCCGAGGTACTCAGCGCTGACCACGAGGAACAGGCCCACCGGCGTGTGGCCGGCCACGCTAAGCCAGGCGAAGCCCAGGATCGTGACCAGCTGGACGAAGCCGAAGATCCACAGGGCCCGGTTGATGCTCAGCCGAAGCATCGCGATGCCGCCGATCAACGAACCCGCGATCACCGACCACAGCGCGGCGACCTTGGCAATCGAACCGATCTCGGTGCGGGTGAAGCCCATGTCCAGGTAGAACGGCGTCGCCAGGGCCGTCGCCATGCTGTCGCCCAGCTTGTAGAAGAACATGAACGCGAGGACGGCCAGCGCCGTGGCGACGCCGTCCCGCTGGAAAAACTCGCGGAACGGCTCGATCACGGCCTCCCGGATGCTGTGCGGGGCCAACGTATCGTCGCTGACCTCGCGGATAACCAGGGTGGTCACGATGCCGACCAGCATGAAGCCCGCAGTCACCCAGTACACCGTGGCCCACGGCAGGTGATCGGACAGGATCAGCGACAGGGCGCCGGGCACCAGCGACGAGAGGCGGTACGCGTTGATGAAGAAGGAATTCCCGGTCCCGAGTTCGTCGTCGGCGAGCAGTTCCCGCCGGTATGCATCGATCACGATGTCCTGGCTGGCCGAGAACAGGGACACCAGGAACACCAGCGCCACGATGGCCCGCAGGGAGTCACCCGGATCGAACTGCCCCAGGAGACCGATCGCCACCAGCAGGGCCAACTGCGTCAGCAGCGCCCAGCCGCGCCGGCGCCCGAGGAACGGCGGGGTGAACCGGTCCATCAGCGGCGACCACAGGAACTTCCAGGTGTACGGCAACGACACCAGGGAAAACAGTCCGATGGTCGCCAGGTCCACACCGTTGCTTCGCAGCCAGGCGGGCACGAGCTGGATCAGCACGTACAGCGGCATGCCCGAGCTGAAACCGATGAACACGCAGACCACCATGCGGCGGCTGAACAGGATGTCCTGCCACTTGCGCTGCGGGGTTGGCATCAAGGGCTCATCCCCGCGACGCGATCGCGAAGTCGTAGTCCATGACCAGCGGCGCGTGATCCGAAAATCGTGCGTCCTTGAAGATCTCGGCGCGGGTGGCCGTTGCGGCCAGCGCGGGCGTGGTTATATGGTAGTCGATGCGCCACCCCGTGTTGTTGTCCCAGGCCCGCCCGCGATTCGACCACCAGGTGTACTGTTGCTCGCGCGGATCCACCGCGCGGAACGCGTCGGAAAGACCGACGTCACCAAACAGTTTGTCCATCCAGGCCCGCTCCTCGGGCAGGAAACCCGAGTTCTTGAGGTTGCCCCGCCAGTTCTTGATGTCGATCTTCCTGTGCGCGATGTTCCAGTCGCCGCAAATGATGTAGTGGCGGCCGTCCCGCGCCATTTCGGCCAGCCGCGGCTGCAGGTAGTCCATGCACTCGTACTTGAATTGCTGGCGCTCCTCCGCGGACGAGCCCGACGGCAGGTAGAGCGTAATGACCGACAGCGCGCCGTAGTCCGCCTGCAGCCAGCGCCCCTCGCAATCCATCGCGTCCCAGCCGGCACCGTAATGCACGCGATCGGGCTGGTGGCGCGAGTACAACGCGACGCCGCTGTAGCCTTTCCGCACCGCGTCGTGATAATAGACGTGATGGCCCGGCGGGAAAAAGTGGCGGTCGCGGAGCTGATGATGCTGGGCCTTGGTTTCCTGGATGCAGACGACATCGGCATCCTGTCGGTGCATCCATTCGAAGAACCCCTTGTTGGCTGCGGCCCGAATGCCGTTGGCATTCAGCGTTATGATGCGCATTGCTGACAAACTCCGGGGAACCACCGAATCGCCGGTCAGCATAGCAAATTTTTGGCATACTGAATGGCGGTTGGGTGTGACTCCGCCCGACACGCGTACGAGCAAGGAAGCACGACCCGATGGTCCAGGACCACAAGAACAGATTCTTTGAGCTCGCCTTGCGGAAAGGCAACCTGGGCTTTGGCCGGTTCACGCTGAAGTCGGGGCGCGTGAGTCCCTATTTTTTCAATGCCGGCGGGTTCGACGACGGTGCCTCGCTGGACGAACTCGCGCACTGTTACGCCGATGCGATCATACGCTCGGGCGTCGACTTCGACATGCTGTTCGGGCCGGCGTACAAGGGCATTCCGCTGGCCGCTGCCACCGCTGTGGCCCTGCACCAGCACCACGGGCGCAACGTTCCGTTCGCCTTCAACCGGAAGGAAGCCAAGGACCATGGCGAGGGCGGCTCGACTGTGGGCGCCCCGCTGAGCGGCAGGGTGCTGATCGTTGACGACGTGATCTCGGCGGGTACCTCGGTGCGGGAGTCTATCGGCATCATTGGCGGCGCCGGGGCCGTAGCTGCCGGTGTGATAATTGCGCTCGATCGCGAGGAGCGCGGCACGGGTGAATTGTCGGCCGCCCAGGAGGTCAAACGGGATTATGGAATCCCCTGCATATCGATCGCCGGCCTGAACGACCTGATCCATTACCTGAAAGACCGGGATGAGCGCCGGGTCGACATCGCCGCCATCCAGGAATATCGTAATCGTTATGGAAGCAGCCAGTAATTCATGTTTCACCAGGGCCCTGTTGCGGACGGCGGCTCTGTACGCCCTGTTGTTCGCCGGGACCGCCGCGGCGGCGGAAGTCTACCGCTGGGTGGACGAGGACGGTGAAGTCCATTACAGCGAATCGTTGCCGCCGGACTACCAGGACAAGGGGCACGACGTGCTGAATACACAGGGCATGGTATTGGAGGAGGGGCAGAAGCTCACGCCGGAGCCTCCGCCGAAGGTAACCGTCGAGGAGGAGCCGCAGGAACTGCCGCGCGACGCCTCAGGTCTGCCGCGGCCCAAGGCCCAGTACTCCGAAGCGGAGATGCAGCAGCGAATGGACAACTTTCTGATGCTGCGCTACGAATCGGAGCAGGAGATCCTCGATGCGATGAATGTCGAGATCAAGCAGCTCAACTACGACCGGCGCCTGCTCGAAGGCTCGCGCGCCGGCGCCGAAAAGGCCTTCCGCGATCACATCAAGCTGGCTGCCGACCGGCAGCGGGCCGGTCTGGAAGTGGAACCGGCGACGGTCCGCGAGATCAATCGGAACCGGGCCGAGCTGGCCGAGGTCGAGGCCGCCCTCGACGGGCTGCGGCAACGGGAAGACGCCATCCGGGCCGACTTCGACAAGCAACTGGAACGTTACCGCTACCTAGTCGAAACCTGGAACGACGACGCGACGGGGCGCTGAATGTACACGCGCTGCCCGGCCTGCCATACCGTCCACGCGGTAAGCGCCGCCCTGTTGGCCGCCGCATCGGGGCGTTACCGCTGCGCCAAGTGCAACAAGGTCAACAACTCGCTCGACTGCCTGTTCGACGAATTGCCGGCGGCCGGCGATCGGCCGCCCGGTGCGGGCGACCTGCCCGTCCTGGGGCTGCACATCGACCTCGATGCGGCGGCCCGCTCGCGGCAGGATCCCGACGGTATCGACGAATCCGGGGCGGAGATACGGAACCCCGGCCGGCGCGGTCCCGCACGCCTGCTTCTGCGCGTGGCGTGGGTTTCCGCAGCGGTCGTCGTCCTCGGGTTCGTGGCGCTGCGCCTGGCCGAGTTCCAGGGTTGGCCGCTGGCCGATCGCGGCTACCTGGCGCGGATCGGCCTGCTGCCGGCTCAGGAAGAACGGCCGTTTCGGGATCTGGACAACATCCACCTCGTCAGCCGCGAGGTGCGCAGCCACCCATTGCAGCCGGGGCGGCTGCGCCTGAGTGCGACCATCGTCAATCGCGCCGACCGCAACCAGAAATACCCGGCGATCGAAGTGACCATTCAGGACGCCGCGGGGCAAACGCTGAGCAGCCAGCGATTCGAGCCGTCCGACTATCTTGTCGCAACAACTTCGGCCGCGGGCATGCCGCCGGGGGCCTACGTGCCGGTCCTGCTGGAGTTGGACGATCCGGGCGAACAGGCCGTCGGCTTCGAACTCACTTTCCGGTAGCGGCGACCCGAGCCGGAAGGGGCATATTCCTCCCGCACATCCGGGCCGTGATGTGGTAGGGTATCAAGTCACGATTACTTGAACGCCGGGGGGCGCAATGCCGCCCCGCAGATACCCCCGAAGGGCACCAACCGATGAAAAAATCTGCCCTAGAAGCGGATAAGCAGATCACTCTCAGACAAAACGTGCAGGTCGCCATCAGGCGCTATCTGGAGGACATGGGTCAATCGCAGCCGGAGTGTCTGTACCGCACGCTGATGGCCGAGGTGGAGCCGCCGCTGATCGAAGAAGTATTGCGCTACACGCAGGGAAACCAGTCGCGGACCGCCAAAATCCTCGGCATGACGCGCAATACCCTGCGGGCAAAACTCAACCGCTACGACATTCCGGTGACGAATGGCAAATAGCGCGGCCGGGGCCAGGGATCCGCTCGCCCTCGTCAGCGTTTCGGACAAGACCGGCATCATCGAATTCTGCCGCGCGCTGGTCGACAGGGGGTTTCGGCTGCTCAGCACAGGCGGTACGGCGCGCGCGCTCACGGCGGCCGGTTTGCCGGTCACCGAGGTGTCCGAGCACACCGGGTCGCCCCAGATCATGGGCGGGCGCGTCAAGACGCTGCACCCGCGAATCCATGGGGGGCTGCTGGGCCGGCGCGGCGAAGACGAGGCCGTGATGACGCAGCAGGGCATCCAGCGCATCGATCTGGCGGTGATCAACCTGTATCCTTTCGAAACCGTGACCCGCAACCCGGACTGCACCTTCGAGGAAGCCATCGAGAACATCGACATCGGCGGGCCGGCCATGGTGCGCTCCGCGGCGAAGAATTTCGACGCCGTGGCCGTGGTGACCAGCCCGGAGCAATATGCCATGGTTGTGGAGCGCCTGGACGCCGACGGCGGCAGGCTCGACCGGGCCACACGGTACGAGCTGGCGGTCGCCGCGTTCGACCGCGTGGCGCAGTACGACGACACGATCAGCGAATACCTTTCCGCCCGCGGGCCCGACGGGGAGCCGGCGCCCTTTCCCGGGCAGGCCAACCTGAGCTACAGCAAACGGGCTGACCTTCGATATGGCGAAAACCCGCACCAGCAGGCCGCCTGGTATCAGGAAACCGACCCGCCCACCGGCAGCCTGGCCACGGCGCGGCAGCACCAGGGCAAGGAACTCTCCTACAACAATATCGCGGACAGTGACGCCGCCTGGGAGTGCATACGGCAGTTCGAGACGCCCGCATGCGCGATCATAAAGCACGCGAACCCCTGCGGTGTGGCGACCGCTGCCACGGCAGGCGAAGCGTACGAACTCGCCCTCGCCACGGACCCGACTTCCGCGTTCGGGGGCATCATCGCCTTCAACCGCCCGCTGGACGCGACGACCGCGGCCGCCATCGTCGACCGGCAGTTCCTGGAGGTGCTGATCGCGCCAGCGTACGAGGAGGCGGCGCTGAGTGCCCTGGCTGCAAAACAGAACGTTCGCGTGCTGGAGATCGCAGCGGCCGCGCCGGTGCCGCAGCGGGAACTCAAGCGCGTAAGCGGCGGCCTGCTGATCCAGACGTCGGATCTGCACCCGATCGGCCCCGCAGACTGCCGCGCGGTCACGGAACGCGAGCCGACCGGTCAGGAATGGGACGACCTGATGTTCGCCTGGAAGGTGGCGCGCATGGTCAAGTCGAATGCCATCGTCTACGCCTCCGGCGGCCGCACGGTCGGTATCGGCGCAGGCCAGATGAGCCGGGTGGATTCAGCCCGTATCGGACGCTGGAAGGCCGAGGACGCCGGCCTTCCGCTGGCCGGCGCGGTCCTGGCGTCCGACGCGTTCTTCCCCTTCCGCGACGGCATCGACACGGCGGCGGAGGCCGGCATTTCCGCGGTGATCCAGCCGGGCGGTTCGATGCGCGACGAAGAGGTGATCGCGGCCGCCAACGAGCACGGCATCGCCATGGTATTCACCGGCATCCGTCATTTCAGGCATTGAAGGATATCGCGACAACAGCGGGTCGCGTCAGGGCAGGTACAACATGAAAGTATTGATCGTAGGAGGCGGCGGCCGCGAGCATGCGCTGGCCTGGGCGGCGGCGAAGTCCGCGCAGGTCGAACGGGTGTTCGTCGCGCCGGGGAATGCCGGCACGGCCATGGAGCCCGGCTGCGAGAACCTTCCGATGGCCGTCACTGACATCGACGGCCTGATCGGCTTCGCCCGTGAGCGAGGCGTCGAGCTGACCATCGCCGGGCCTGAGGATCCGTTGGTCAATGGCATCGTCGATCGTTTCCACGAGGCCGGGCTGAAGTGCTTCGGGCCGCGTGCCGCGGCCGCGCGGCTGGAAGGGTCGAAAGCCTTCGCCAAGGACTTCATGGCGCGCCACGGCATTCCGACGGCCGCCTACGGCAAGTTCAGCGAGGTTGCGCCGGCCGTCGAGTTCATCCGCCAGCAGGGCGCGCCGATCGTAGTCAAAGCAGACGGGCTGGCGGCCGGCAAGGGCGTGATCGTGGCGCAGACCACTACCGAGGCTGAATCCGCCGTACTGGACATGCTGGCCGGCAACGCCTACGGCGAGGCGGGCCGCCGGGTGGTGATCGAAGAATTCCTCGAAGGTGAGGAGGCCAGCTTCATCGTCATGGCGGACGGCCGCAACGTGCTGCCGCTGGCCACCTCGCAGGACCACAAGGCCGCCGGCGACGGCGACACCGGGCCCAACACCGGCGGCATGGGCGCCTACTCCCCCGCCCCGGTCGTCGACGACGCCATGCACCGGCAGATCATTCAGACGGTCATCCGGCCGGTCATCGACGGCATGGCCGCCGACGGTTCGCCGTTCACCGGCTTCCTCTACGCCGGCCTGATGATCTCCCCAGATGGCGAGGCCAAGGTGCTGGAATTCAACGTCCGGTTCGGCGACCCCGAGACGCAGCCGATCCTGATGCGGCTGCAATCCGACCTGCCACAGCTGTGCCTCGACGCGCTTGCCGGGCGGCTGGACCGGGCCAACGCCCGGTGGGACCCCCGCGCCTGCCTGGGCGTCGTCATGGCGGCCGGCGGTTACCCCGGACCGTACGACAAGGGCCAACCGATCAACGGGCTGGACAGCGACTTTCCACCAACCGTGAAGGTCTTCCACGCCGGCACCGCGCTGGCCGACGATTCGGTGGTGACCTCCGGCGGCCGGGTGCTCTGCGTCGGTGCGCTGGGGGACAGTGTCAGCGCGGCGCAGGCGGCGGCTTACGACGCCTGCGATCGTATCCACTGGGACGGCGCCTTCCGGCGCAGCGACATCGGTTACCGGGCCATTCGGCGCGAGCAGGCTGCAGTCCGTGACGCGTAAGACGCTCTGAATGGACGTCTCCCACCTGCTGGAAGAACTCAACGAACCGCAGCGGGAGGCCGTGACCGCCAGCGACGGGCACGTCCTCGTGCTGGCCGGTGCCGGCAGCGGCAAGACCCGCGTGCTGGTGCACCGCCTGGCCTGGCTGATCCAGGTCGAGCACGTGTCGCCGCTCGGCGTTCTGGCGGTCACCTTCACCAACAAGGCCGCCGGCGAGATGCGCGAACGCACCGGCAACCTGCTCCAGGTTTCGACGCGGCCGTTGTGGATCGGAACCTTCCACGGCATCGCCCATCGCCTGCTGCGCATGCACTGGAAGGAGGCCGGCCTGCCCGAGGAGTTCCAGATCCTGGATTCCGAGGACCAACAGCGTCTGCTGCGACGGATCATCCGGGACGAGGGCATGGACGAGACCCAGTGGCCCGCCCGGCAGGCCCAGTGGTTCATCAACGCCCGCAAGGACGAGGGCGAGCGTCCCCAGCACATCGACCACCTGGATCATCCGGTCACCGCCACCTGGGCGCAGGTGTACCGGCGCTACGAGGAATACTGCAACCGCGGCGGCCTGGTCGACTTCGCCGAACTGCTGTTGCGGGCGCACGAACTGTGGCTGGAGCACCCACCGCTGCTGGACTACTACCGCAAGCGCCTGGGCCACCTCCTGATCGACGAATTCCAGGACACCACCGCCATCCAGTACGCCTGGCTGCGGATGCTGGCAGGGCAGACCGGGCAGGTCTTCGTGGTCGGCGACGACGACCAGTCGATCTACGGCTGGCGCGGCGCCCGCGTGGAAAACGTGCAGCATTTCGTGCGCGACTTCCCGGATGTCCGGACCGTGCGGCTGGAGCAGAACTACCGTTCCACCGGCAACATCCTGCGGGCCGCCAATGCCCTCATCGCGCACAACCAGGCGCGCCTCGGAAAAGAACTGTGGACGGATGACCCTCCCGGCCAGCCGATCCAGCTGTATGCCGCCTTCAACGAACAGGACGAGGCCCGGTTCGTCGTGGACCGCATCCAGCAATGGATCGACAGCGGGCGGCGCGCCGACGAGGCGGCCGTCCTGTACCGCACCACCGCCCAGTCCCGGCTGTTCGAGGAATACCTGCTGCGCGCCAACATTCCCTACCGGGTTTACGGCGGTCAGCGGTTCTTCGAGCGCACCGAGGTCAAGGACGCTCTCGCCTACCTCCGCCTGCTGCACAACCCCAACGACGATGCGGCACTCGAACGGGTCATCAATAAGCCGGCCCGCGCGATCGGCCAGAAGACGGTGACGCTGCTCCGCGAACAGGCGCGCGCAGCCGGTCTGACTCTCTGGCAGGCCGCCGGCGCCGCCCTCGCCCAGGGCGTTTTTGCGACCCGGGCGGGCACGGCCGTGGCCGGGTTCGTCCGGCTGATCGAATCCATGCGCGAGCGTATGCAGGAGTGGACGCTGGGCAACCAGATGCAGGGTGTGATCGACGAAAGCCGTCTCGTGGACCATTACGCGAAAGAACCGCAGGAGCGCATGGAGACGCGTTTCGAGAACCTGCGCGAACTGGTCAACGCGGCCGACGCCTTCACCATGCCGCAGGACGATGCCGATGCCGGACTCAACGAACTGCAGTCCTTCCTCAGCCATGCGGCGCTGGAGGCCGGCGAGACCCAGGGTGAAAGCTGGGACGACTGCGTGCAGCTGATGACCATGCATTCGGCCAAGGGCCTGGAGTTTCCGCTGGTGTTCATCGCGGGCATGGAGGACGGCCTGTTTCCCCACCAGCGGTCGGTCGAGGAGGCCGGCGGCAGGCTCGAAGAGGAACGGCGCCTGTGCTACGTCGGCATGACCCGGGCCCGGGAAGAGCTGTTCCTCACGTACGCCGAGATACGCCGCATGCACGGCTCGGAGAATTTCTGCCGGCCTTCCCGATTCATCGACGAGATGCCCGCCAAGCTGCTGCAGGAAATCCGCCCGAGGATGGCGACCAGCCGACCTTACCGGCCGGCGCGCCCGGCACGCGCGGCGCGCACCTCGGGGGTGGTCGACGACAGCTGGCCTTTTCGTCTCGGGGAACCGGTGCTGCACCCGAAGTTCGGCGAGGGTACGGTGCTGGCGTTCGAGGGCTCGGGCGAGCACACACGGGTCCACGTGAATTTTCCGGCCGCGGGCGCCAAGTGGCTGGTGCTGGCCTATGCCAACCTCCAGTCGGCCTAGGCGAACGGGTATGAACGGAACCGACGGAATCCGGCTCGATGTGCCGCGCGGTCGGCACCACCGCGTCGAAGGCCATCACCACTTCCACATGGACGGCCCGGCAGCGACCGCCGAGACTATTCACGGGTTCATCCACGAACGGGAAGCCATGCGCCACGGAGAATCGACATGACCGAACATAAGTCAACCGTCATCAAACCCGGCATACCGTTACGCGAGCGCCTGATCTTCGCCCTGGACGTGCCCGACCTGGAAAGCGCCCGGCGGCTGGTGGGCCAGCTTGGCGATGCGGTCGTCTTTTACAAGCTGGGGCTGGAGATGTTCCTCTCCGGCGACTACTTCAGGCTCGCCGACGAACTGCGCGAGCAAGGCA
>CALKKN010000368.1 GCA_937995275.1 uncultured Lysobacterales bacterium
TGTGCCGGTGAATATGGTCAAGCGCTTCGGCCAGATCCGAGACGGTCTTGACCGACATTTTCAGCGAGAGGAATTCCTGTCCGAAGTGTTGTTCCTCCGCAGCTTGCAGCGCCCCGGCGTATTGACCGTTCAGCGCCTCCAGCGCTTCTTCGTCGGCGAACACCTCGACGCCGTGCGCTTCGCCCACTTCACGCATCAGCCCCGGCAGTTCCGGCAGCAGGCCGCGGTGGATCACCAGCGTGTCCAGCGCGTTGCAAACGCTGACCCGGCGCGTTTTCGCGTTGGTGATAATGGCCTTCGCCTTGTCGAGATCCGCGCTGGCGTCGACATAGGTGTGAACGATGCCCGCGCCGGTTTCGATGACCGGGATCCGTGCGTTGTCACGTACGAAATCAATCAGGCCTTTCGAGCCGCGCGGAATGGCGAGGTCGATGTAGGACACGGCCTGGAGGATCTGCGGCAGCCATTCTCGTTCCGGCGGCGCCAGGAACACCGCCGCGGGATCGATACCGGCGCTGTCCAGCACTTCGTGCATCAGCCGGACGACGACCTGGTTGGTGTCGTGCGCGTCGCTGCTGCCTTTCAGAACGCATGCGTTCCGGGTTTTCAGGCACAGGGCGAATACATCGAAAGTCACGTTGGGGCGTGATTCGAAGATGACGGCGATCACGCCCATGGGCACCCGGACCTTGCTGAGTTCGAGGCCGTTTTCAAGGCGCCGCTGCTCCAGGATTTCACCCACAGGGGAGTCAAGGCCGGCGACGAACCTAAGGTCGTCGCAGATGGCGGACAGCCGGTCTTCGTCCAACAGCAGGCGGTCGTACTTGGGATCGCTTTCCGGCATCCGGGCCAGGTCGAGCCGATTGGCTGCCAGAATGTCATCGCAGGCATCCATTGCCGAGTCCGCCAGGTCGTGCAGGACGGCCTGTATCGTGCTGTCTTCGCAGCCCGCCAGCGTACGCGCGGCTTCCCGCGCTTTTTCCAGGCCGCGGTCGAGGTATTCCTGTTGATCTTCCATGCCCATGTTTCCGTCAGTCCTCCAGGTAGAGGTAATCGTAATGGATCAGGGCTTTTTGTCCACGCCGCCCTTTCAGCGTATCCGCTTCTTCGTGGCCGTAACGGGCCCTGCCGCAACCCAGCACGAGGCCGGATTCATTCCTGATCTGGATAACGTCGCCGCGGCCGAACGGCCCGCCGACGGATTCGATACCGACCGGCAACAGGCTGGTCAGCCGGCTGCGGTCGAGCAGGGCGGTTTCCGCCCCGTCATTGACGGTGACGTAGCCGGTGGCGTGATCGTCCACGCTGGCCAGCCAGCGCTTGGCCGGCGAAGCCTCTCCGACGGCCGGGAAGTGGGTGCCGGCGTGCTGCGCGCCGGTGACCTTTACCAGGATGTCCGGGTCGCTGCCGTCGGCAATCACGACTTCGGTGCCCAGCCGGGCCGTTTTCCGGGCGATCGCCAATTTGCTGTGCATGCCGCCGCGCCCCAGCGCCGAGGTTCCGCGCAGCACGATTTCCTCGATCTGGTGCCTTTCATCGTCCCAGGTCCGGATACATTCAGTTCCGGGATCTTCCGGATCGCCGTCGAACACGCCGGGCACGGTGCTGAGCATACACAGGAGGTCGGCGCCCACCATTCCCGCCAGCAGGCCGGCGAGTTCATCGTTGTCGGTGAACATCAGCTCCGTGATCGCCACCACGTCGTTCTCGTTGACGATCGGGATGATGCCCGCCGTCAACAGCGCATCGATGCAGCCACGCATGTTCAGGTAGTGCCGGCGCGTCTGGAAGTCGCTTTTGCTGGTCAGCACCTGTGCGACCGTGAGTCCCTGCTCCGCGAACAGGGACCGGTAGGTTTCCATCAGCCGCACCTGGCCGGTGGCGGCCATGACCTGCTTGCGGGCCACCGGGTCGGAAATCCTCTGTAACTGGCGGTCGGCGATGCCGCTGCCGGCGGCCACGGCGCCCGATGAAACCAGCAGGATCTGCCAGCCTGCGGCCGAAAGCTCGCTGATTTGCCGCACCAGTCCCCGCAGAATCCCGCGGTTCAGCGAACCCTGCGGTTCACACAGTACCTGGCTGCCAATCTTGACTACGATTCGCTGACCCATCGCGATTGTTCCGGCTTACAGGCCCAGGACCTCCGCGCCCTGTTCGAATACGATGTCCACCGGGATGGCCGCCGAGGCCAGGCGATCGAGGTCGGCCTGCAACTGCGGCCCGACGCTGCCCATCTCCGCGACGAATGCGTCCACGGCATCATAATCGCCGTCGCCCTGCAGGGTCAGCAGGCGTGCGCTGAGGTCTTTCACGGCCTGCTCGAAGGCTTCTACATTAACCCGGTAGACGCCGGTCTCGTCATCCCGGCTGAATGCCCCCGCCTGTTCGAAAAAATTGAAGCGGATCATGTTGGCCTTGCCGTGCGCGCTGCTGGCGCCGAAGCGGACCGAACGGAAGATGCCGGCCATGAAGGTGACGTAATCGTCCATCAGTTCGCCATCGGTGATCTCACCTTTTTCACGCAATTTCTGGACCATGTAGAGCCCCAGGATGTCCGCCTTGCCTTCTTCCAGCGCAGAAGCGTGCTCTTTCATGGCGTGGCGGACCGTGTTCTGCCCGTCGAGGGTGGTTTTGATGCCCAATCCGTGTGCTACTTCGTGGAACATCGTGTTGCCGAAGAAAGAATCGAAAGTGACGTGGCGGCGCTGGTCTTCGGCAATCAGCATCTCGGAAATGGGAACCAGGATCTGGTTGTACTTGGCCAGCATCGCGTTCTTGAGTTGCAGGCGGCGGGTGCCCTTGGCCAACTGGACCTCTTCGTCGTTCGGCAGGTTGATCGCGATGGTTTTGGAGCCGGCGTTGCTGTGGCCGGCGTAGTAGACGACATCGTAGGCGTTCAGATCGGCGTCCGAGCCGGGCATTTCCTGCTTGTACGCCTCCGGCACGGGCAGGCCGGTCTGCAGTTCCGGCAGGTAGCGGGCGAACCTCGCCAGCCGTTCGCTCCAGGCCATATCCTTGATCAGCACATATGACTCGTAGGCGGCGCGATACCCGTACAGCATGTCCTCGTAAGTCTCGATC
>CALKKN010000369.1 GCA_937995275.1 uncultured Lysobacterales bacterium
TGCATGTGTTAGGCATGCCGCCAGCGTTCAATCTGAGCCAGGATCAAACTCTTCAGTTTAAAGTTTTCGATTTCGGATCGAAGCCGAAGCTTCTCTCGTCCATCTTAAGTACTTTTAGCTGAAAGCTGAACCTTGCTCCCAATTACGTAATGAATCAGGGCATGGTCGCTTCCGTGATTGGCATATTCGCCAACACGAGCGCCCACACAAGTTACCTATTTCTTGTTAAAGATCGCACTTTCCGACAACCGCATTTCGCGACTGCCCCGGCACAAAAAACCCGCGACGAAACTCATTCAGCTCGCCACGATGTCGATTTTTAAAAAACTCCGCCCGGTGCTGGTCGGGCCGCCCATTATATATTGACAGCTTGAATACCGTCAACGTTCCACGAGGAGAAAGTCGAAATAATCTCGCTGGGCGCTTCTGACGGCCGTTGGTCCGGCCGCACGAAGCGTCGCATTATAGGGTGTCCTGCCGCAGGGTCAAGTACTTTTTTCGGTCGCCTGCTCCGCGCGCTCCAACTCCTGCTGCAGGCGCAGCCGGATGCGGTCCAGCAAGAGATCGCCGCAGGCCCCGGGGGACACCCGCTGGGCCAGGCTGGCGGCCGGATCCGGTTCGGCCAGATCCTGCAATTCTATCTTGGCGTCCGCGTAGGCGGTCCGGAACGGCACTCCCCGGGCGGCCCGTTCCAGCGCCACGTCCGTGGCGAACATGTCAGCGGAAATCGCCTGCCGCATGCGCTCCTCGTTGAAACCGAGCCCGTCAACCAGGCCGGGCACGATGGCCAGGGCCTGCAGAGCGGCGCCCAGGCCGCGGATGAGCGGCGGCTTGGTCAACTGCAGATCGCGCTGGTAGCCGGACGGCAGCGACAGCAGGGCCTGGATCTCGTCAGCCGCGGCCGCGGTGGTCGCGGCCCTGGCGCGCAGCAGTTCGACGACGTCGGGATTGGCCTTGTTGGGCATGATGGACGAGCCGGTGGTGTACTCCCGCGGCAGAACCAGGAAATCGAACTCTGCGGTCGTGAACAGGCTCAGGTCCCAGGCCAGGCGCCTGAGGTCCTGCATTGCGTGCAGCGCGGCCTGCAGGGCCAGAATCTCGTATTTGCCGCGGCTGTTCTGCGCATACATCGGGTTTACCTGCAGCCGGCCGAAGCCCAGCTCACTGGCCACGCCGTCCCGGTCGAGCGGCAGATTCACGCCGTAGCCGGCAGCGGTCCCCAGTGGGCTGCAGTCGACCAGGTCCAGCACATTCAGAGCCAGCATGAGGTCGTCGGTGAAGGCCTCTGCGAACCCGGCCATCCAGAGCCCCACGCTGGAGGGAACCGCGCGCTGCAGGTGCGTATAACCCGGCATCGGCACGGCGGCATGCCGCTCCGCCTTGGCGAGGCAGGACGCTGCAATCCGCCCGTTCACCCGTACCAGTCGCCCCAACTGGTGCTTCAGGTACAGGCGCGTGGCCACGGCGACCTGGTCGTTCCGGCTGCGGCCGGTGTGGACCTTGGCGCCGATCTCGCCGGCCTTTTCGGTCAGGAACATCTCGATGGCCGAGTGGCCGTCTTCGTAGCGGTCGTCGAGCACGAACCGCCCCGAGTCGAAGGCCTCGGCGAGTTCCTCCAGCAGTTGCACGAGGCGATCGGACTCGGATTCGTCGAGGACGCCGATGCGGTGCAACCCGCTTACGTGTGCGGCCGTGGCGCGGATATCGAAAGGAAAGAGTTCGCGGTCCAACACGACGTCCTCGCCGGCCAAAAACTCCATGATGGCGTCGTCCACGGGTGCTCCGCCCTCAGCCTGCCAGACGTACTTTTTCATACCGACTGCTCCTCCCCGTCCTTCAATCCGGTCAGCGCATCCAGCCCGAATGCCAGGTTCAGGTTCTGCACCGCCTGCGTGGCCGCACCCTTGAGCAGGTTGTCGAGCACCACCACCAACGCGATCTGGGCCGGGTTCGATTCACTGACCGAAAAACCGCCGATGATGGCCCGGTGGCTGCCGCGAACGTCTTTCACTTCCGGAATGGCGGCCCTGACCCCAATCAGCGGGCACCGCGTGTAGAAAGACCGGTACAGGGCCAGCAGATCGTCGTCGGTCTGCGGCCCCAGCAGTTCAGCCGCGATGGTCAAGCTGATGCCGCGGAAGAACGGCGCCACGTGCGGCAGAAAGCGGACTTCATGGCCGATGTGAAACGCGACTTCGCGCTCGTGGACATGCTCCACCAGCCTGTACGGCAGCAGGTTGTCGGCCAGTACATCCGGATCGTTCCGTCGCGATGGAGTCGTGCCGGCCCCGCTGTAGCCCGAAACCCCGAAAACCGCCGGCACACCCGCCAGTTGCTCGACCAGCGGCGCCAGCGCAAGCTGCGCGCCGGTGGCGTAACAGCCGGGATTGGCGATGCGCCGGGCGCCGCTCAGCTGATCCGCGAACCGCTCGGGCTGCCCGTAAGCCCACTCCGGGTCGAACCGGTGGTCGGCGCTGAGGTCGACGATGACCGCCTCCGGATGGTGCCGGTCGAAGGCCTCGACGTAGCGCGCGGCCAGCCCGTTGGGCAGGGCCAGCACACAGGCATCGGTGCGCAGCTTTTCCACCGACCGGGGCCGCAAATCGGCGAACACCAGGTCGCTGCCCTCCATGCCCCTGACGTGCGCGCTGACCGGCTGACCCGCAGCGCTGCCGGAACCCACGGCCACCAGCCGGAATTCGGGGTGCCCGTAAAGCAGCGGCAACAATTCGGCGCCGGTGTGGCCGCGTGCTCCGATGACCGTGACCCTATGCATTGCCCACCTCCAGCCAACTCTCCGGCCGGGCGAGGCAATCGACCTTGCACCGGCGGATAATTTCGAAGTCCCTGATGCCCTTGCTGAACGCGACCCACTGCCTTTCCGTGTAGCTCGAATCGGCCTGTTCGAAATACCACTGCGTGACCGGGTTCTGGGCACGGGACCGCCAGTACAGCTCCGGGAATCGATGGATCAGGGCCTGCCACACCGCCGCGCCCAGCCCCGCGCCCTGCGCCTCCGGAGTGACCGCGAACTTGTCGAGATAGGCGACCCCCTCGACGCCCCTGAGCACGATGGCCATGGCCCCGAAGGACTCGCTGGCGAGCACGCATTCGAGCTCCAGGCGGTCGAAATAGCCCGACTGCAGCTTACGGCCGAAACTCGTCTCCAGCAGGGCCTGCGCCCGCTCGCGGGAGTCGTCGTCGAAACGGTCGAATTCGACGATCCGCTCGCCGTTCCGGATCAGCGTGCCGGCGCCGCGGTGGGTGAACAACTCCGTGGCAAGGCTCTCCACCGAGGTAATCGAAACGGACGCCGTGTCCGGCATCGCCGCCAGGATCTGCTCGATCTGTTCGAGCTTCAGCTTCATCCCGGAATGCACCCAGGGCTGCTCGATCAGGTACCGGTAGTCGGTGCGCAGGCTGATGGCGGAAATGACCCGGCCCGACTCGTCCAGCAGGCCGCCCGTCTGGGTCAGGAAAATGATCTTGTGCGGCTGCACCGCCCAGATCAGTTCCCGCGCGGCGATGTCGGCGTTGATGTTCATCACCTGGCCGGTCTTGCTCTCGCCCAGGCAGGCGACCACCGGCAGGACGCCCTGTTCGACCGCGTGACTGATGGCTTCGAGATCGACACGGCGGATG
>CALKKN010000370.1 GCA_937995275.1 uncultured Lysobacterales bacterium
ACCGCCTTACCGGCACTCCAGCGTATCGGTCAGCTTGATGATCTGCTCGGTGCGCTGCACCGAGCCGGACAGCGGGGGCTGCAACACATAATCCAGGGTCCAGCTGCCCGTCTCTTCATCGGCGAAGGTGCGTTCCAGCAGGCCGACCGTCCGGAACGACACGCTGGCCTCGGCGCAAACCGCGCAGTACCCCGAAAACTGCAGCATGGGAAGCTCCTCATTGGTCGGTTCGGGATTCTCCAGGTCCTGGGCGAACAGCCAGCGCGGAACGCCGAACCCGTCGAACAGGTAGTGGATCTGCGCCTGGGTCAGGGCGCTGACGAGGACGCTGGCGCCCCCTATCCCATCGATCCCGCGGTACCAGATCCCGGTGTAACTTTGCTCGACATCGCCGATTATCGGGCAGGTCTGGGGACTGAGCGGCTGCATGCGCTCGGTGCCCGATTGGCCGAACAGCGTGTAGGTGAACAGTGAATCGTCTTCCGCCAGCGTGGTGACGGAAACGTAGCCGACCGGCGCCAGTTGCTGGCGTTCGCCGTCGTTGGTCACCCGGTACAGCAGGGAGGTCCAGATGTTGTGCGGGGGCTCGGGTGCGCCGGCGATGTACCAGGCAGGCTGCCCGTCTTCGTCGTAGGTATACCAGATCAGCGCCCGGTCGGTGCCGCCCCAGTTGTAGTCGTAACCCTGTCCCAGGCCCGGCCGGGAGCTCGGCTCCCAGAGCCCGCGGTGAACCGGAAGGGGGTCACCCGTGAAATCGAGATCGGCGATGATTTCGATCGCGGCGTCCGCGCCATCGCTGCTGATCAGCACCGCATACCAGCGGCCCGGCTGCAACGCCGGCCCGCCGACCGCGACCGTGGGGCCGATGCCTCCGCTCCCGGTTGCGGAGGCGGCGACGGGCGCGCTGTCCGGCGGCGCGGCGAACGGTGGTGGCGCGAGAGCGTCGGCGAAGTCGAGCCGGCGCAGTTCCAGCGTCAGGCTGTTGTTCTGGGCACTGTCCACGGCGCTTGCAGCGACCGTGAGTCTGCCGGCCCCGGGCGGCACATCGATGAACATCCGGTCATGGGTGCCGCCCGCCGCCAGCGCCAGCTGGTGGCTGCCGCTCTCCTGCAGCGGGAAGGTCGAAGGCTCCGCGATGCCGGTTCGCAGGAACCGGACCGGAAAAACGCCGGTGTCGTTGGGGCTCTCGCGGCTGCTGCCGATGCCGATGGCGCCCAGCCACTCCTCGCCGGGCAAGGCGGACAGATTGTCCCAGCTGAGGCGGAAGTCGAACTCGTCCCCGGCGCCGACGATGCCGGGCCCGCTGGCCGCAAGGTTGTTGCCGGGACCCGGCGCAATGGCCGCGCTGACCAGCGTCGCCTCGTCTTCTCCCGTCGGGCCCGCGGTCCAGTTCTGGACGATGATCCAGTAGTCGCCGGGCGGCGGGTCGAGCAGCTCGCAGTTTTCGACGTCTCCGGGCGATATGCTGGCACACAGTTCTTCGAAGGCTTCGGCGACTCCATTGCCGTTCTCGTCGCGGCCGACATACAGATCGAGATCCTCGGCCGTGGAAGCGAGCGTCTCGGCGTGCAGCCACAGCCCGCCCTGCGGCAGCGCGTGCCACTTGGTCAAGACGCCCTCACCGCCGTCGTAAGGGTCGTCATTGGTAGGGTCCTGCGGCAGCACTTCGCTCGTGCGATCGGGCTTCGTCAAGCCGCCGCTCTGGAAGGTCGCGTCCGGCAGTTCGACCGGCGCCACCAGCGTGAAGGCCTGCCAGCCACCGTTGCGGTCGTCCTCGATACTCAGGTCCGAAGTGGAGACCGATACAGTCAGGTACTGGTCGGGGGAACCCGCCGCGCTCAGCCGCACCCGGCCGGAAATCCACTGGCCGACCACCACGATGTCCGCGACATCGACATCGATTTGCAGGGATCGGGAACCCCCGTTGGTGAGCGTGAAATTCTGCGGGGTGACCGACACGATGGCGCCATCGGGAAAGTCCTCGGACGTAGCAGTCCAGCTGCCGCCGCCCATCTGGTCCGTCACGGTCCGGGTAAAGGTACAGACATCGCTGCAGGACGAGTCGACCAGGCCGGCCAGGTTGAGGTCTTTCGGATCGCCGCCGAGCTGCGGATCCGCGCTGAAAAATTCCTGCGACGTAACTTCGAGGGACAGGCCGGCATTCGCTGCCTCGCCCAGCTGCGGGCGCCCCGACCCGCGATCGTGCGGTTCGGCCGGGTTCCCGTCCCGGTTCCTGGCCAGCTCCGGGGTGGAGGTCGTTTCGATCGCGGAAGCGAGCTGGCTGGGGCCCCAGTCCCGATGCACCGACTTCAGCAGCGCCGCGGCGCCGGCGACGTGGGGCGAGGACATCGAGGTACCGCTCAGAGGTTGGTAGGCCTGACCGTGCTCGGACGCCGCCCAGATGGACTTTCCCGGTGCGATCAGATTCGGTTTCAGCGTATCCTCGACCCAGTCTTCGCCCGGCAGATTCAGGGGCCCCCGTGCGCTGTTGAAGGCGACCACGTCGGCGGACGATGGTTTGGATTCCAGACCGATTGCGCTTATCTGTCCACCATGGCCCGAACCACCGGCCAGCCATGCGCGCAGCCGGTCACCGTCCTCGACCCCGATGTGGCTGGTCGGCAGACAATGTTCATCCGAATCCAAGGATTCGCCAAAATCCGACGTATTCGCCAGAATGTAACCCCCGGCTCCGGCCAGCAGCACATTCTTGCCTTTCTCGACGCGCCCGTAGGTGCCCCGGTCGCAGACCACGATCTCGCCATTGAACGGCGTCTCGCCCGCCCAGGGATTGCTCTGGCCCAGGTTGTCGTCACACTCGGGGCCGAATTCCGGTTCGCCGACACCGCACAGCGGGAATCCATAGTCACGGGCATGTACGATGTTCAGCTGCCCGGTGCCTCCGGTCTGGCTGGCGCCCGCCATGTCTTCGGGCGGCGGGGTATCGCCGCCAGTCATGTTCTGCAGCCGGTTGCCCAATACCTGGTCGTGCGTCGAGTAGCCGACGGCAAGTATCCAGGGCGCATTCGCGGGGGAGCCGACCGTGCCCGGAGCCGGGCCGTTGGTGTCGTTACCCGCCGAAGTGACCGCGATGATGTCGACCTCGCGGGCGGCGCCGAATGCCCGGCTGACCGCGTCAGACCAGGGATCGGAAGGCGCCGACCCGATCGAGTAGTTGATGATGTCGACGTCGTCCTCGATGGCCTGTTCTATGGCCTGCAGGATCGCGGAGGAGTAACAGGCGCTCGTGTAGCAGACCCGGTAGGTGATGAGGTTCGCCCGCGGCGCGACCCCGGACAGATCGGCGAACAGGCCGGATTCGATTGCAGTGTTGACCGGATTGCCAACCGCGATCGAGGCGACATGACTGCCGTGCCCGTCGATGTCCCGGCCCTTGGTGTTCTCCTCGACCTCATCGGTTGAGGGATCGTCCTCGACGTAATCGTAAACCCCGATCAGCTTGTTGTTGCAGTCCACCTCGGGATCATCGCAAAAGCCGTACTGCTGGCCGCGCGGGTTGGTGAAGGAATAGCCGTCGAAGGACGGATCGGCGAAGGACGGGCTCTCCCAGTTGATGCCGGTATCGATCACGCCGACGACGATCCCCTCGCCGCGCGCCTCCGGATATCCCGCCATGCCTTCCCAGAGTTCGGTGGAACCGATCCACTGGGGACCCGCATATGTCTCCACAAAATGCTTTTCGTCGCGGCGGAGCGACCTGATCATCGGCACTTCAGCCAGTATCGCAGCCTCGGCGGGGGTCAGGTCGACGGCCATGCCGTTGGTGGCGAGGCGGTAGCGGAATACTGGCCGCAACTGGCGCCCCAGCAGCACGGCGGCTTCGAGGCCGAACTCGCCGTGGCGGTCTTCGAGGTAGCCGAGGTAGGACCGCGCCTGGCTGGACTGCAGGTTCAGCCGTGACGAAATGCCGCGCCCGGACCGGAGCGCCTCGAGCTGCGCCCTGCCGTCCGCGAGGGGCACGCTGAGTTTGCGCCCGTCGTAGCGGGCCAGCGGCGGGTCTTTCAACTCGACGATATACCGCTGCACGCCGTCGCTGCCCGGGGCGTCGCTTCGCGCGGCCACAACCTGCGGGGCGAGCACGAAGCCCAGCAGCGCCGCGAGCAGGGCGAGGTGCCGAACGAATGGGGAAACGTTGTGTGACTTGCGCATGACGCGGCCTATCCGTGGCTCCTGACCGGAGTTTTCATCGTAACCAGTTCCTCGGCCGCGGTGGGGTGAATCCCGATGGTGCGGTCGAACCGGTCCTTGGTGAGCCCGGATTTTACCGCGACAGCGAAGCCCTGGACAATTTCGGGCGCATCCGGGCCGACCACGTGAATGCCGACGACCTGCTGCGTGTCACGCGCGACGACCAGTTTCATCAGGGCTTTTTCCTCGCGCCCGGACAGCGTGTGCTTCATCGGCCGGAACTCCGAAAGGTAGATGTCCACGGGTCCGACATGATGGGTCGCCATCTCCTCGGCGTACCCGACCGTGCCCACCGGGGGCTGGGAAAAAACCGCCGAAGGCACGAATTCGTGGTTTACCGGCCGCGTGACGCCACCGAACACCGTGTCGGCGAATGCATGGCCCTCGTAAATCGCCACCGGCGTCAGGTTAACCCGGCTGGTGACGTCACCCACCGCGCAGATGTGCTCGACACTGGTGCACGACAGATCGTCCACGGCAATACGACCGTCCGCCCGCACCTCGACGCCCGCTTTCTCCAGGCCGAGCCCGCGCACATTGGGCACCCGGCCGGTGGCGTACATCACCTGGTCCACCAGAATCGGGTCGCCACGGTCCAGCACGAGCTCCAGCCCGGAGTCCGTCTTGACGACCGCCTCGACATTTCGCCCCAGCATCAGTTCGATGCCCTTGCGGCGATGTTCGGTCGTGATCACGCGCCGCACGTCGCCGTCGAAGCCGCGCAGGAGCGCTTCACCCCGGTAGATCTGGGTGACCCGGGAGCCGAGCCCGTTGAATATCCCGGCGAATTCGCAGGCGATGTAACTGCCGCCGATTATCGCGACCCGGGCAGGCAATGCCTCCAGGTGAAAAGCCTCGTCGGAACTGATGGCATACTCGACACCCGGCACATCCGGCAGCCATGGCCTGCCGCCGGTCGCGACCAGGATACGCTTGGCGCTGACCAACTGGACCCCGACCCGAATTTCGTGCGGGCCGGCAAAAGTGCCGCGCTCCTCGAACAGCGTCACGCCCGCATCGGACAACAGCCGCAGGTAGACCTGGTTGAGGCGGTCGATCTCCGCGTCCTTCGCCCGGATCAGGTCGGGCCAGCTGAATCGGACGGGCCCAACGCTCCAGCCGAAGCCGCGGGCGTCCTCGAAATCCTCGGCGAAATGGGCGGCGTACACCAGCAGCTTTTTCGGCACGCAACCGCGAATCACGCAGGTGCCGCCGACCCGGCTTTCCTCGCAAATACCCACCCTGGCGCCGTGTCCCGCCGCAATGCGCGCGGCCCGCACGCCGCCGGACCCGGCGCCGATAACGAACAGGTCAAAGTCGTATCCGGTCTTTCCGCTCATAGTTCCAGCACATTGGGGCATCCGAAGCAAATGTCAAAATCCCGATCCGCAACCCATCCGGACCGGCTCTTCCCGCTATTCATTTCGGGTTTCGGCCGGAAAATTACACAACCACATACGGAGTCAAAGGTGAAATCAGGGAAGCGAGACGCTTTAATACATGCCGGACCCGTGAATCATTCTTTGATTTGCATCATTTAGGCCACTAGAATCACGTGGACTTGCCGCGGTGCATTCCGTAGCATGGCGCCGACACTTTTTCCCGAACCCGGAACAGCATGCTATCCGCCTTGAAAATCACGCTCGAACGCTACTTCCAGCCCGTGTTCCAGCCGGTGAGCTTCGACCTCGAGGCCGGCGGCCTGCTGCTGGTCACCGGCGCCAACGGCTGCGGCAAGACGACGCTGATCCGGGTGCTGACCGGGGTTCTGCATCCCAGCTCGGGGAGATTGTCCAACCGGGCGAGGGGCATGGCCTACGTAGGCCATTACCTGGCCATCAAGGACGATCTGAGTGTCATCGAAAACCTGCGCTTCGCGCGCGACTTCATCGGCACCTCGGAGAGGCGTGTCGGCGAGGTGATCCACGAGGTGGGCCTGGACCGGGTGGCCGAGCAGCTTGCGCGAACGTTGTCGGCCGGGCAGCGCAAGCGCTGTGCGCTGGCGCGCCTGCTGCTCAGCAAGAATGAGCTCTGGCTGCTCGACGAACCCTATTCCAATCTCGACCAGGAGGGCGTCGCCCTGGTGGACACCATGCTGACCCGCCACCTCGAAGGAGGCGGCGCCTGCGTGCTGGCGACGCATGGCGCCCACCGCCCGGCCTGGCGAGGCACGCACGACTACGAATTACTGTCGGGAGCCGCCGCGTGAACCCGGAGTATGCCGGCGGCAGCCTGTCGGGCGCCTTCGCCGCGCTGGTCCGGCGCGACCTGCTGCTGGCGTTCCGGCGCCGCACGGAACTGCTGTTCCCGGTCATCTTCCTGCTGGTGGTCATCAGCCTGTTCCCGCTCGGCATCGGCCCCAGCCCCCAATTGCTGGCGCGAATCGCACCCGGGGTCATCTGGATCGCCGCGCTGCTGGCGACGGTGATCTCGCTGGACGCCCTGTTCCGCTCTGATTTCGAGGACGGCACGCTGGAGCAGTTCGTCATCAGCGGTCACCCGCTGACGCTGATCGCGCTGGCCAAGATCGCCACTCACTGGCTGGTGGCCGGATTGCCCATCGTGCTGCTGTCGCCGCTGCTGGCCCTGTGGATGAACCTGCCGACCGAATCACTGTCTGTCATGGTGGTGACGCTGGCGCTGGGCACCCCCATCCTGAGCCTGATCGGCTCGATCGGCGTGGGCCTGACGATCAGCCTGAAACGCGGAGGCCAGTTGCTCTCGCTGCTGGTATTTCCGCTGTATGTCCCCATCTTGATCATCGCGACGGCCGCGGTGATGGCGGCCTCGGACGGGTTGCCGTATACGCAGTTTCTGGGCCTGCTGATCGCAGGCCTGATAACATCTGTGACTTTGGCGCCGTTCGCGGCTGCCGCAGCCCTGAAAATCAGTCTGTCATGAATATCGGTCTCTCATGAATACGAATATCGCTGTCAAGGACAAACCTCGCAAGAACGCCCTGGTGCTGTTCATCCACAAACTGGGCTCGCCGCCGTGGTTCTACGATTTCACCGGCAAGTTCATACCCTGGCTGTGGCTGATCTTCGTCGGGCTGGCAGCCTGGGCGCTGTATCTCGGCCTGGTCAGGGGGCCGGCCGATTACCTGCAGGGCGAGAGTGTCCGCATCATCTACCTGCACGTGCCGGCCGCCTGGGCGTCGTTGCTGATCTACGCCTCCATGGCCGTCATGGCGTTCATCGCCCTGGTCTGGCGCATCCGCATAGTCGAGATACTGGCAATGTGCAGCGCCCCGATCGGCGCCGCGTTCACGATCGTCACGCTGACCGCGGGTTCGCTGTGGGGCCGCCCGACCTGGGGCACCTACTGGGTCTGGGACGCACGCCTGACCAGCGAACTGGTCCTGCTGTTCCTGTACCTGGGCGTTATCGGCCTCTACAACGCCATCGACGAACCGCGCAAGGCGGCCCGGGCCGCCTGCCTGCTGGCCATCGTGGGGGCCGTCAACCTGCCCATCATTCACTACTCGGTGAAGTGGTGGAACACCTTGCACCAGGGCAGCAGCGTGAGCCTGCTGGGCGGCAGCAGCATCGATGCCAGCATACTCTGGCCGATGCTGATCATGGCATTCGCCGTGAAATTCTATTACCTGGCCAATCTGCTGACCCGGGCCCGCGTGCGCCTGCTGGAGCAGGACCTGCGCAAGGGCTGGGTGAAGGACGTCGTTCGGGAGCAAAGACCATGAGCCATCTGCCTTTCATCTGGGCCGCGTATTCCATCGGCACCGTTGTCTTGCTGTGGTGCGCCTTCGCGCCGCTGGTACGCAAGAAGTCCGCCGTCCGGGACATCCGGCGCCTGATTCAACTCGAGGAACCCGCCCGTGACACCGACACGTAAACGACGCCTCATCGCACTGCTGCTGATCCTGGCCGGCGTCGGGGTCGCCAGCACCGTCGCCTTCTACTCGCTGCAGGAAAACCTGCTGTACTTCCAGAGCCCGAGCGACCTGGCCATGCAGCCCATTCCGCCCGGCCGGCAGTTCCGCCTCGGCGGCCTCGTCAAACCGGGCAGCGTGACGCGCGCCCAGGACGGGCTCGGCACGCGCTTTGTCGTGACCGACGGGCCCAAGGAGGTCGAGGTGGAATACGTGGGTATCCTGCCGGACCTGTTCCGCGAGGGCCAGGGCGTGATCGCCCGCGGCGCGCTGGACGGCAACGGCCTGTTCGAGGCCAGCGAGGTGCTGGCCAAGCACGACGAGAACTACATGCCGCCGGAAGTGGCCGAGGCACTGGAAGAGTCGGGCCACACCGTTCGCTCGAGTGACGGCCGGTAGCCGCCATGGTCGCTGAACTCGGACAGGTCACCCTGGTGGGCGCGCTGCTGGTGGCGCTCGCACTGGGCATCTTCCCCATGATCGGCGCCTACACCGGCAACCGGCAGCTGATGCGGGTCTCCTCCACGGCCGCCGCCGCCCAGTTCTTCCTGGTCGCCACGGCCTTCGCGATCCTGACCTGGGCGTTCATCGTCCAGGATTTTTCGGTGGAATACGTGGCCCGCAACAGCAATTCGCAATTGCCCATGGAGTACCGCTTTTCCGCCGTCTGGGGCTCGCACGAAGGTTCGTTGCTGCTGTGGCAGCTGATCCTCTGCCTGTGGACCTTTGCCGTGGCGCTGTTCAGCAGGCGGCTGCCGCCACCGTTCCGGGCCCGCGTGCTCGCCGTGCTCGGCTGGGTATCCTGCGGCTTCCTGCTGTTCGTGATCTTCACCTCCAATCCCTTCGGCCGCCTGCTGCCGCCGGCAGTTGACGGCATGGACCTGAATCCCCTGCTGCAGGACCCCGGATTGATCATCCATCCGCCGATGCTGTACATGGGCTATGTCGGCTTCTCGGTGTCCTTCGCGTTCGCGGTGGCCGCGCTGCTCGGGCAGCAAGTGGACCGCGACTGGGTGCGCTGGTCGCGGCCCTGGACGCATGTCGCCTGGGCGTTCCTGACCCTGGGCATCGCCCTGGGCAGCTGGTGGGCCTACTATGAACTGGGCTGGGGCGGCTGGTGGTTCTGGGACCCGGTCGAAAACGCGTCGTTCATGCCCTGGCTGGTCGGCACGGCGCTGCTCCACTCGCAGGCCGTGACCGAGAAACGCGGCGCGTTCCGCAACTGGACCCTGATCCTGGCGATCTCCGCCTTTTCGCTGTGCCTGCTCGGCACGTTCCTGGTGCGCTCGGGCGTTCTGACCTCGGTCCATGCGTTCGCTTCCGACCCGACGCGCGGCGTGTTCATCCTGGCCTACCTGTTCGTGGTGGTGGGCGGGTCGCTGCTGCTGTTCGCGATCCGCGCGCCGGCCATGGTCCAGGGCGGGAATTTCGCCGGCGTGTCGCGCGAAACGCTGCTGCTGGTCAACAACCTGCTGCTGACGGTCATCGCCGCGATGGTGCTGACCGGCACGCTCTACCCGCTGCTGCTGGATGCGCTGGACGCCGGCAAGATCTCGGTTGGCCCGCCGTACTTCGGGCTGCTGTTCGCCCTGTTTCTGGTGCCCATCGTCGCCCTGCTGCCGCTGGCCTTCCACGCCCGCTGGCAGCGGGACGACCTGAAGCGGATCCTCGGTCGGCTGTGGCTGCCGGCGCTGGCCGCGCTGGCGGGCGGGGTCGCCACGGCCATCTGGCTGCCGGCCGCCAACGGCTGGGGCATCGCCGGGGCCGCCGGCTCGTTGTGGATCATCGTGGCCAGCCTGCAATATTACGTCCAGCGCATACGCGCGGTGCCCGGGCGCCTGCCTTCACGCAGCGAGACCTCGATGACGCTGGCGCATCTGGGGGTCGGCCTGTTCCTGGTCGGCGCAGCGCTGACCAACGTGGTCAGTGACGAGAAGCACCTGCGGATGGAGGCCGGGGACTCCTACGAACTGTCCGGCTACACTTTCGTGTTCGAGGGGACGCGCGGCCTGCGCGGCCCGAATTACGTGGCGGACGAGGGTGAGTTCATCATTTACAAGGCCGGTGAACGAGAGGCGACCCTGTATCCGCAGAAGCGCCTGTACGGCAGCGGCCAGACCATGACCGAGGCGGCCATCGACCCCGGCCTGATGCGCGATCTCTACGTCTCCCTGGGCGAGCCGCTCGACGAGAACGGCAGAGCCTGGGCGGTGCGTGTCTATCACAAGGCGTTTATCCGCTTCATCTGGCTGGGGGCGCTGCTGATGACGGCAGCCGGCTTCCTGGCTGCCAGCGATCCGCGCTATCGCCGCGGCAAAGCGCGGCAGCAGGTTCCGAGTCGTCCGGTCGACTCCACCGCAGCGGAGGCCACGGCATGATCAGCCGCCTGCTGCCCATCGGGGTCTTCCTGCTGCTCGGCATTTTGCTGGCGGTCGGACTCAAGATCGCGGACCAGAAAACGGAATTGCCCTCACCGCTGATCGGCAAGCCGATGCCGGAATTCACACTGCCGCTGCTGGACCGCGAGGAGGTGATCGTGGACAGCGCCGCCCTGATCGGTAAGCCGTTCCTGGTCAATTTCTGGGCCAGCTGGTGCGTGACCTGCCGGGTGGAGCACCCGGTGATCGAGGAACTGGCAAAGGCCGGCGTCCTGCGCATCGTCGGCATGAACTTCCGCGATGAACCGGACGACGCCAAGGCCTGGCTGCAGCGTTTCGGCAACCCCTACGACATGATCATCTCAGACCGCGACGGCAGAACTTCCATCGACTTCGGCGTGTACGCGGCGCCGGAAAGTTTCCTGGTGGACGCCAGCGGCACCATCGTGTTCAAGCAGCTTGGGGCGTTGACGCCGGAAGTGATCGAACAGGAAATCCTGCCCCGAATCGGCATGCAGGGGAGCGTCACCCGCTGATGAACGCACTAACCAAAACTACTGCAATTCTGGCCCTGCTGGTTTTGACCGGCGCTACGGCGCTGGCCCAGGAACCTCCGGTGTTCGACAGCCCCGAGCAGGAAGCACGCTTCGCCGAACTGACGACCGAGCTGCGCTGCACCGTTTGCCAGAACCAGAACCTGGCCGACTCCGACGCCCCGCTGGCGCAGGACCTGCGGCAGGAAATCTACGAGATGATCACCGCCGGCCGCAGCGACGAGGAAATCAAAACGTTCCTGGTCGAACGATACGGTGACTTTGTGCTGTACCGCCCACCCATGCAGGGCAATACCCTGGCCCTGTGGGCCGTACCGGTGGTGTTGCTGTTCGGCGGCGCCGTGGCAGTCTTTTTCGTCGTCCGCAACCGCAACCGCAAGCTGGCTGAGCAACGCCAGGAAGGGACCGGCTGATGTTCTGGGCTATCGCGGCCATCGCCCTGTTCACGGGCGCATTCATCACGTTTCTGCCCATGCTGCGCGGCAAGACGCTGTGGCAGCCGGCCGCGCTGGCGCTGATGTTCGCGGTACCGGCAGCGGCCTTGTGGCTGTACACCACGGTCGGCACGCCCGCGGCGATCGATCTGCGGCCCACACCGCACCCGGTCGCGGCCAACGACCAGCAGCTGGGCGACATCGACGCGATGATCGACGGCCTCCGCGACCGGCTGACCGAGTCGCCGGAGGACTTCGAAGGCTGGATGCTACTCGCCCGGACGCTGAAATCCGTACAGCGTTTTCCCGAAGCGCTGGAGGCGCTGCAGGTCGCCCAGCGGATTCGGCCGAACGACCCGCTGGTCATGGTCGAACTCGCCGAGGCGCGTATTTTCGTGTCCGCCGACGGCCGCATCGACGAAGACTCCATCTACCTGTTGGAACGCGCCCTGGAGCTGGACCCCGGGTCCCAGAAGGGCTTGTGGCTGATGGGAATCGCGTCCGCCCAGGCCGGCGATTTCGCCTTTGCGATCAGCTACTGGGAGTCGCTGCGGGAACAACTGGAGCCCGGCAGCCCGGTGGCCCAGTCCGTGCAGCAGCAGATCAACGAAGCCCAGGCAGCCCTCGGCATGGGGCCCACGAGCGTGCCGGTCGCGGCCGGCCCGGTTGTCCCGGCCGAGGGCCAGAACGAACCGGTGGCGCAGACCGCGCCGCCGGCGGCAAGCGACGGAGTGTGGCAGGGCACGGCCGTTAGGATCTCGGCCAGCGAAACGGCCCGGGCAGCGCTGCCGCCCAATTCCGTGATGTTCATCATAATCCGGTCGGCGACCGTGGCCGTTGGCCCGCCGCTCGGCGTGCGGCGCGTGATCGGACCGCAACTGCCGCTCGACATTACACTGACCGACGCCGACAGCATGATCGCCGAGCGCAAGATTTCGATGGAGTCCGAGATCCAGTTGCAGGCTCGGTTCTCGCTGTCGGGCTCGCCGGGCGCCGCCAGCGGCGACTGGCAGAGCGCGCCGGTGACGGTCTCCCTGGAATCCGGCGAACCCGTGGAGTTGATCATCGATCAGCAGGTAGAATGACGCCCCCATCGCCTGGAGAGCGTCATGAAGCAATCACTCAACCGTAGTTCCATACTTCGCAGCCTGCTTCTCTGCGCCATTTTCTTGCTTGGCGCACCGGCATCCGGCGTGCTCGCGCAGGATCAAGAAGTCGAGTATGTCCCGACCCGGCTGTCCGACGCCGTCACCATGATCAAGGGCCGGGGCGGCAACATCGCCGTGTCGGCCGGGCAGGACGGCGTGTTCATCATCGACGATCAGCTGCAGCCGCTGACCGACCAGTTGCTGGCGGCGATCCGCGAGATCGACGAGCGGCCGGTGCGGTTCGTCATCAACACGCACTACCACGGCGACCACGTCGGCGGCAACGAGGCGCTGGGCAAGGCCGGCAGCGTGATCATCGCGCACGACAACATCCGCCGCCGCATGACCACCGAGCAGTTCAGCATTTTCATGAACCGCTCGACACCGCCCTATCCGGACGAGGCCCTGCCGGTGGTTACGTTCAACGACCGGGTCACGCTGCACCTCAACGGCGAAGCCGTGGCCGTCCACCACGTGCCACGCGGCCACACGGATGGCGACAGCATCGTGTTTTTCCCGGGCAGCAATGTCCTGCACATGGGCGATATCCTCTTCAACGGTCTCTACCCGTACATCGACCTGGACGGTGGGGGCACCGTTCAGGGCATGATCGCCGCGGTGGAAAAGGGGCTCGGCCTCGCCGATGACGATACCAAGATCATCGCGGGCCATGGACCGCTCAGCGACCGGGCCGGCCTGCAGGAATATCTCGGCATGCTGGTGCAGGCCCGCGACAGCGTCCAGGCGCTGATCGACCAGGGAATGAGCCTGGAGCAGGCGGTTCAGGCGAAGCCCACGGCGGAATGGGACGAGACACTGGGCGGCGTATGGATCACGCCCGCGCAGTTCGTCACGTTTATCTACAACAGCCTGACCGGTGTCGACCGGTTTACGCCGCTGGAGTCGCAGGAGAACGCCACCGAATAAAGCCGGTGGCCGCTGGCCCGGTACTTGCGCTCGAAGGGACTGCAAACGGCCGATTCGCCGACCGGGCGCGGCCGCGCGCAAGTGCCCAGCGCCCGGTTGGCAGCCATCGCGAACTCCTCCGCGTACACCTGCCAGTTACTGCGCATATCCAGTTCACCGCCAAGCTGCAGCAGAGAGGGAAACACCGGGTGGGCATGCCAGCGGCGCTGCAGGTGCCCGGGCTTCGGCCACGGATTCGGGTACAGCAGGAAATGACGCCGCAGACGCCAACCGGCCTCCACCGCGAGGCGCCAGAAGGTGGGCAAGTCGGCGCGCAGCCAGATGGCGTTGCCCCCGCGGTAGGGGAAGCGTGAGATCCCGCCGCGCCGCAGCCGGTCGGCGGACTTGTCGACGCCGATCACCAGGCACCCGGGCAGCAGGCGAGCGATCTGCCGCGTGCTCTCTCCGGTTCCGCAGCCGGAGTCCAGCACCCGCGGTGCCCTCTCCTTCGCCAGCATGTTCTGCAACGTCTCGAAGGCCGCCACGCTTGGCGCATGCAGCGGAGCTTCGAAGCGGCGGCGCAGGTGGGCCTCCAAAACCCGATTCAGGCGGGGATGCGGCCCGGACTGGGAACTGGTGACTGGCCGGGATGCGAAGAGGTTTGTCATGTGCGGTTCGGCTGATGTGTTGACCAAATTGTAGCCGATACCACGGGCGCGACGGGGCCGGGCACGGTATCATAGCGCGGTTCAAAGGACAGCCCGACGACCATGCCGAAAACCGCCCAAACCCGACTCTCGAAAGAGGGCGCCACCCATTTTCTGCATATTGAGTCTCCGTTCCATTTCGCGACCGGCGGCCGCCTTCCGCGCGCCGACATCGCCTTCGAAACCTGGGGCGAGCTGAATCACGATCACTCCAACGGCGTCCTGATCATGACCGGGCTGTCGCCGAGCGCCCATGCCGCCAGCAGCGAGGACGACCCCACCGGAGGTTGGTGGGAGCCGATGATCGGCCCGGGAAAGCCGATCGACACCGACCACAACTTCGTCGTGTGCGTGAACTCGCTGGGCAGCTGCAAGGGCTCGACCGGCCCGGCCAGCCTCAATCCCGAAACCGGCGAGCAGTACCGGCTGGCGTTTCCCGATCTGTCGATCCAGGACATTGCGGCAGCCGGCGGCCGGGTGCTGGACGCCCTCGGCATCGAGCGCTTGCGCGTGCTGATCGGCGCGTCGATGGGCGGCATGAGCGCACTGGCTTTGATGCGCCAACGGCCCGCCATAGCCCGGCACTTTCTGGCCATTTCCACAGCCATTTGTGCCGAACCGTTCGCGATCGGGGTGCGGTCGCTGCAGCGCGAGATGATCGTGCGCGACCCCCATTGGCAGGACGGCGCCTACACCGATGAAAATTGGCCGGAGACCGGCATGCGTCTGGCGCGGAAACTCGGAATGATTTCCTATCGTTCCGGCGATGAGTGGCGCAGCCGCTTCGGCCGCCTGCGGCAGGATCGCTTCAATGAGCGCCTGTTCGGCATGCACTTCGCCATCGAATCCTATCTCGAGAACGCGGCCCGGAAGTTCATTCGCGACTTCGACCCCTGCAGCTACCTGTACCTCTCGCAGGCGATGGACATGTACGACTTCACCGACGGCTTCGAGGATCTGAAGTCGGCCTTCGCCGCGTTGCAGCTGGATTCGGCGAAGATCATCGGCGTGGAGACCGACATCCTGTGGCCGCCCTACCAGCAGCGTGAGATCTGCAAGGGCCTGACTGCCAACGGCGTGGACTGCGATCCGCAAACCCTGCCCTCGGTGCAGGGGCACGATTCCTTCCTGGTGGATTACGACCGCTTCTGCCCATCGGTCGCAGGCTATTTCAGGCGGGTCGAAAAGATCTGATTTCTCCCCCTGGCCATCGCGGCTGAAGCCGCTCCTACAGGTCTCGCAGGAATGCGGCCGTCTTGCGCGCCGTCAGGATGCAGCCGCTGAGGAACGTGCCCTCCAGCGAACGTTTGCCCGAGGCGCCGCCCCCGCCGAACCCGGCGGCCTCGCCGACCGCGTACAACCCGGCCAGCGGCTGGCCGTTCTGGCCGAGCGCCCTGCCCTGCAAGTCGGTCCGGATGCCGCCGAGGCTCTTGCGGCTGATGAAGTGCAGGCGGATGGCCACGAGCGGCCCCGCCTTTTTGTCGCCTATCGGCTGCAGTTTGCAGGTCCGCAGGGCATCGCCACGCCATTGGCGCAGCTCCGTAATCCGCTGCATGACGGGATCGGCAGCACGAAGTGCGTTGTCGGCCAGCACGCGGTCGTGGTCCTGAATCCGCCTGCCCAGGCGGTCGGCATCGATCAGGTCATTCCCGGTCAGGCGGTTCATCCGGGCCGCCAGCTCCGCGGGAGTTGCGGCCGTGACGAACTCCGGGGACTCGGCCGTCATCTGCCGCACCAAGCGGTCGTTGGACAGCAGCAGGTCCAGCAGGAAGCGGAACAACTGATGGTTGACGATACGCGGGTTGTGTTCGGAACCGGAGATGGCCAGTTCCTTCGCCGCAATCTTCCAGTTGAGCACCTGCCAGGTGTATGGGTGCGCGGCGACCTGCCGGCACATCTCGCGGGTGTCGAACCCGGTGACCATCGGCGCAGGCCCGACCGGATCGCCGTCCGGCGTCAGCCATAACACCGACTTGGGCGGCACCAGGCTGAGGCCATGCCCCTCGAAGTGCGGTTGCGGATGGGGGATGCCCGCCGCGTAGTTCCACATGTCCCGCTCATGGGTCAGGCTGCCGCCCAGTTCGGCAACCGCAGCGTGGACGCCGCCATCGCTGAACGGGTGGGCGCCGTCGAGGATCACCTTCGGGGCAGGCGGCCACGCTGGCGGCCAGTGGCGTCGCACCTGTTCCACGGACCCGTTCATACCGCCCGTCGCGACTACCGTGTGGTCCGCCTGCACTGCGAACTCCCTGCCGGCGGCCTCATCCACGCCACGACAACCCAGTACCGCACCACCGGATGACACCAGATCGGTCACCCGGTGCCCGTGCAGCAGGGTCAGCCTGTCGCGATTGGGGTGATCGAGCAGTCGACCGATCAGGGTCTCGACCAGTTCAAGCCCGGCGCCCCAGAGCATGTGATAGCGGGGCACGGAATTGCCTTTAATCGACGAACCGCGCTCGACCCAGTTGACTGCCGGCATGAATTTCAGCCCGAGGGACTTGAGCCATTCGTAGACCCATACGCGGGATTCCTGCACATAGCATTCCGCCCAGGCGCGCGGCCACCGGTCGTCCGCCGCCAGTTCACCGAAACGGATCCAGTCCTCGAGCGCGAGTTCCGGCGAGTCGGCGATTTTCATGCGCCGCTGCTCGGGCGTGCCGACCAGTGCCATGCCGCCGAATGCCCAGCGCGCCAGTCCGCCGAACCGTTCGGGGGTATCGCGATCCACCAGGACCACGGAGTGCCCGCCGTCGAGCAGTTCCAGCGCCGTCACGATGCCGGCAATACCGCCGCCGATGACGACCGTGTGGCCCTGATACCTGACTGAATCGATGTTTGTACCCACTTCCCGCTGCCTGCGGCCGCAACCCGCCCAGTATATACACGCGGTAATCGGGGTAAACCACTTCTAAGGAACCTGAGGAGCGGCTATACTTTGCGCCTCCACGCAGCCAGCGCTGCGCAGCCCATCCCGTGCCGGAGTGGCGGAACTGGTAGACGCGCCGGACTCAAAATCCGGTTCTGGCGACAGAGTGTGGGTTCGAGTCCCACCTCCGGCACCACAAGGGTTTCAGGGCCTTTATTTACAGTATATTTCGGCCAAGTTTTGAACGACTGTACGCAGATAGTAACCAGTTGAGCGCCCCACTCGACCTGTACAAAACCGCCCAACTCACTGGTGACGGATTCTGTCACCATTCGGCAAGCCTGCGGGTCGTCACGCGGCGTCCCTGCTCTGTCAGCCCGGCTGCGGATACTTGCTCCTGTCAGACAACATGTGCTTTATTCTTCTTATTCGCGTCATTCCCTGTCACTACAGTGTTCCGTTTCTCTGGAAGAGGAAGTTCGCGGTCGCGGATGACGCAAGGTTCAAACGCGAGGTAGAGGCGCTCGGGAAAGAATGCAGAATTCTCAGGTCTGGTCACGTTGCCAACGTGTAAATCTGGAGGCATTGGTATGAGGAATCAGACAGACGACTATGGATTTGATGTCATTGTCATAGGCTCCGGCATGGGTGGTATGACGACGGCAGCCGCCCTTTCGCGCCTGGATCATAAAGTGTTACTGCTAGAGCAGGCGCAGACGATCGGCGGACTCACACACACATTCTCCAGAAATGGATTCACGTGGGACGTTGGGCTCCATTACTGCGGCTTGTTCGGCCACGATCAGTTCGCGGGACGAATCCTCGACTGGCTCAGCGGCAGGACAATCGAGTTTCGTTCGGTCGGCACCGTCTATGACGTACTTCATTTTCCAGATGGCCTGGACATCTCTGTCGGACGCCCCGCCGACGCGTACAAGATGGAGCTCAAGGATCGATTCCAGGAGCATGCTGAGGAAATCGACGCATATTTCGAGGCGTTGCAGGCTGCTGAGGAAGCTATGCGCATCGTTAGCACCGAACGGGGAATCCCTGAACCGTTTCGTTCAGCCCATCAATGGTGGAACAGAAGAAAGATCCAGCGATGGTGTGGCCGCACGACTCACGAGGTGATCGAGGACATCGTATCCGATCCGAGGTTAGCAGCTGTGTTGTCGGCACAATGGGGTACCTATGGTGGCAAACCGACGGAGGCGAGCTTTGGTGTGCACGGACTAGTGATAGGCCACTACCTCGAAGGGGCCGCCTATCCCGTGGGCGGGGCCTCGGCGATTGCCGCGGGCTTGGTGCCTGTGATCGAGGCAGCTGGCGGCAACGCGCGGGCCGGCACACCGGTCAGCGCGATCATCGTCGAAGATGGCAAAGCTGTCGGTGTACGCACAAGCTCGGGTGAGGAGTTTCGTGCACCGGTCATCGTCTCGGCTGTCGGAGCCGGTGGAACCATCAGGCATCTGCTGCCGAAGGATATTCGTCAGCAGGAGTGGGCCCGGGAGATAAGCACGTTCAAACCGTCGATGTGTCACTTCGAGGTCTTCCTCGGCTTCGAGGGCGATATCGCCCGACATGGCGCAACGCGTGCAAACCACTGGTTCTATGAGAGTTGGAATACGAACGACGTCATCTGGTCACCTGCCGGCGACGAGCCGATTCCCTGGATGTTCATCTCGTTCCCGTCGCTCAAGGATCCTATGCACGACCCAGGACCATCGAACCGGCATACCGGCGAGGCATTCGTCTGGGCTGACTGGTCAGATGTGGCTGAGTTTGCCGCGGGCGGAGCCGAAACGCGCGCAGACGAGTGGCGTTCGCTCAAGCGGCACGTCGAAGCGAAGCTCATGGCGTTCTTCGCGGCGAAGTTCCCGGCGCTCGAGCGGCTAATCGTCCACTGTGAGCTCGGCACACCGCTCGCTACTGCATCTTTCACCGGCCAT
The DNA here is from genome assembly GCA_937995275.1 of uncultured Lysobacterales bacterium. GTDB lineage: Bacteria > Pseudomonadota > Gammaproteobacteria > Xanthomonadales > SZUA-36 > CALKKN01. Next base: position 19,047 of record CALKKN010000370.1, read on the forward strand.
GAGAAAGGCGGATTCTACGGGATCGAAACCACACCGCGCCGTCTTCTTTCCGATGCTCTCAACGCGCGGACGCCGGTGCCGGGGTTGTTTCTCTCGGGTCAGGACGTTGCGACGCCAGGCATCGCGGGAGCCCTGTTGGGTGGCATGATTGGCGCTGCGGCGATAGATCCGCGTGTGTTTCAGAAGTTTAAATAAGGCGGGGGAAGCTGAATTGGGTTTCTAACTGTCTGTTATTTATCGATAAAGCTAAGTTCAAGGTTCATGAATGTTGCTACGTGTGTTGCTATGCATTGCTGCCTAAGTCGTTACTGTTTGATGTTCCATTTTGTACGGAATTATCGTCATAAAAGTGTATCTGATAGCCCATCGCTTTGTATCCTTTTTCACGCTTACTGAACATGCGTTGCAGCAT
>CALKKN010000371.1 GCA_937995275.1 uncultured Lysobacterales bacterium
ATCGGGTTGGACTCGGCGCCGTGCTGGCGCAGCGGGCCGAGGTCGACCTGTTCAGGCCACCAGAACTGGGTTGCCTTCGCCATGCCCTGATTGGAAAGGGCGCTGGACGGCACTGCTGCCGCCATCGCCACCGCGACCGCGACCGCGGTAAGTAAAGGTATCGTCTGCTTGAGCATTGAGTTTTCTCCCATCGATGAAAACACGTTGTGTCCGTACCGCCATTTAATCGGATATGCGCGCGGGAATCGAATCGAAAAATTGGATCGTCGTCATTGATAATCTCTATCGCCAATCGTTCAGCGATCAAGAAGTCGGATAGGAGAGTCGACACAGGTCATTCGGCCGACATGGTCCTTCCAACCCATCATGCTAACTCCATTGTCCGGAATCCTCACCGCGAACATGGCCCGGGATTGCCGGAGGTCAAGGACCTGTCCGAAAAAGCTCTTATACTGGTTTTATGGCTGGCAACTTCGGAGACGCGCGCCGAATCCGCCGGCTTGCGGTTCTGGCGCTATGCATCGGGCCGCTGACTACTGTGGCAGCGGCGGAGCCGGATGTCGGGGATTCCAGTCCCTATCCATTCCTTTCGGCGGCCTACACGGTGCTCCCGTCCGCGGATCTGGACGCTGCGGGTGAGGGAAGTCGTCTAAAGACCAAGGAGACGCAATTGGCACTCGGGCTGCTTCAGTTCGAAGCGGGCGGCCTGCGGTTCGATCTGGGCCTCGACTACCAGTACACGCGGTATGCATACGAGAACATCGACGGGCGGAATCGTGACCTGCATCGGCTGCAATTCCCCGTTGGCCTGAACCATCGGGCTGCGAACTGGGGGCTCGACGCCTTCCTCGCACCGGGCGTCGCCACGTCCTCCAACGTCCTCAAGGATCTCTTCGACCGGGGCTCCAGCGACGACTTCGTCGTCACCGGGCGGGTGGAAGCGACATTCGGGCAGGGCGACCGGTCGAGCTGGATTGCCGGCGCCGCCTACGACCGGGCCTTTGGCGAAGCGAAGCCCTATCCCGTGGTCGGGTGGCTCTACCGGCCGGGGGACAACCTGAGCCTCCGGTTGGCATTCCCGGATTCAGCCCTGGAATTCAGGATTTCCGAGCGGCAAAGTGCCTCGATACGACTGTTTCCCGCCGGCTACGAGTGGCACGTCGTCAGCGATGAGCTGGATGACGAATTCGACTACCGGGTCGAGGCCATCCGCCTGCAGGGCGTGTGGAGCTATCGCGTGTACCGGTCGGTATGGCTCGATCTTTCCCTGGGCTACGAATTCGACCGCCACCACGAGTTTGTGGACGACACGGGCACGCCGATTGATTCCTCCGTGGACAACCAGGTGCTGGTGATGCTGGGCTTACGCTGGGGCGACGGTCCGGTGCCCTATACTCACCAGATCACGCGGCTGCCTGCTCGATAGATGGCGGGTTTCCACTCTACAGCCCGGGTTCGAACCCGATAACACCCGGCCGGATGCATTACAATCCTGCGAACGCCTGACGCCGGCACGAACCGCGAGCAAATCCCGGCACCCATCGGAAATGCAAAGACGCTGTTGCAAAGGCGCCGGTCCACAGTCACACGGGAGTGAACGTGACGATGAAGCTGATGAACATAATTCTGGTCTGCCTGGTGTGCGCCGTCGCCCCGGCAGCCCTGGTCGCCGACGGTCAGCGCACGGACATCCACACGGAGACCGATGCGATCCAGCCGCTGTTGCCCGGCATGCGGGCGCCCGCCTTCGAAGTCCGGGACGCCAGGGGTACGCCGGTGGCTTTGGATCCCGATCACATGCAGAAGCCCGTCGTGCTGACGTTCTTCCGCGGCGGCTGGTGCCCCTACTGCAACCTGCACCTGTCCGAGCTGCGCAAGGCGGAGGCGGAACTCGGGCAAATGGGTTTCGATATCTGGTTCATCAGCGTCGACAAACCGGAACTGCTCTACGAAAGCCTGCAGCAGCCTGACATCGGCTACCAGGTGCTGTCCGATGCCGGGCTGGATGCGACGCGCGCATTCGGCATCGCGTTCCAGGTCCCGGATGAACTGGTGGAGAAGTACCTGACCTTCGACATCGACCTGGAGGCCGTTTCCGGGGAAACGCACCACGTGCTGCCCGTGCCCTCCACCTACATCATCGGCGCCGACGGTGTCATCCGGTTTCAGTACACCAATGTCAACTACAGGGTGCGCCTGCATCCGGACGTGCTGCTGGCGGCCGCGCGGGCCCATACCGATGAAGCCGACAAGCGGTTGATCAGGCAGCGTGAAGCCAGGAAGAAGTCCTGACGCCGGGAGAATTGGGCTTCGTCGGGAGGATCCTTTTTCTGCACGGTTGCTGCCGGCCCATAGCTGCGCATGTGATCCTTTTTCGAACTTTCCGGTCCTCTTGCCTGAGCATTGAAACGGAGAGTCGAAGATGAATTTCATCAGCGAACAGCGCACGTGGCTGCTGCTGATCGCGGCCTGGTTCGCCCTCGGGGGAGGCGACAGGGAGTGACCAGAGGCCTGGTGGCGGTCGCCATCCTGTGCGCCTGCACGGCCGCCGCGGCGCTGGCCGAGGGGCCGCGGCCGGGGAACCCCCGCGGCTACGAAGTCGACATTCTGACCGAAACCTTTGGCCTCGATCAGGCGGCGATAGACGTCCCCATCGACAAGGTCTTCCAGGGGTGCTCTCACCGCGATTGCATACCGTCGATCGACGAGCCCGCGTTTGCTCGGACGGACCGTGTCGATTTCCTCGAAGCGGATGATCTGCTCCTGGTGCTCAGCCATGGCGGGCTGACGCGCGCCTATCCAGCGCGAATCCTGGACCTGCATGAGATCGTCAACGACTGGTTCGGCGAAGATGCCGTGCTGGTGTCGTACTGCCCCCTGTGCGGCTCCGGGCTTGCATTCCTGCGCAAACTGGATGGCCAGGACGTCGAGTTCGGGGTTTCCGGTCTGTTGCACAACAACGACCTGATCATGTACGACCGCGCGACCGAGTCGCTGTGGCAGCAGATCACGGGCCGATCCATCGGCGGACCCAGGCGGGGGCAGGTTCTGCAACCTCTGCCGCTGACCATGACGACCTGGGGCGAATGGCAGCCGCTCAACCCGGCGGCCGACGTGCTGGAGCCGCCTGGCGGCCGCGAGGCCTACGCCCGGCGCCGCTACGCCGACTACGAGACCAGTGACCGGCTGTTGTTCCCGGTCACGGCCGAGAGCGCCCGGCTGGCACCGAAGCGCGTCATCTACGGCGTCGAACTGGCAGACCAGGCGGTGGCCATCGACGCCGAGTGGCTCTCCAAACAGAAGCGGTGGAGCCACAGTACAGCCGCGGGTGAATTGTCCCTGTCAGTCGGCGCGGACGGTGGCGTGAGTGGCCTGCTGGATGGCGAATCGGTGCCGGTGCACCGGATGTTCTGGTTCGCCTGGTACAGCTTTCATCCGACCACGGCCCTGGTCGAGGGAGCAGACTGAGAGGCCCATCGGCGCCGCGGCGCCCGGGCGGAGGGTGAGCCCCTGCAAATTCCTGCGGCACTGCCGCGAGGCGCGAAAGGTGTTGCGTCTCCCCGGATTCGCTTATCCTAGACAGGCTGGATTGCTCAGGTCCACCGCGTAAACCTTCCGGACCCGTAACATGCTTACCCTGATAACCAACGCCGAAGTCTTCGCCCCGGAACGCCTGGGTCGGTGTGACGTACTGATCGCGGGCGCCCGCGTGGCCGCGGTTGCCGCGTCCGTCCCATTGCAGGGCGATCCATTGGAGGTCGTCGACGCCGGAGGACGCTGGTTGCTGCCGGGCTTCGTGGACGCCCTGACGCACCCCTGCGGGGGCGGTGGCGAGGGCGGTTTCGCCAACCGTACCCCGGAACTGGAAGCCGCCGATTTCGTCCGCGCCGGCGTCACCACGCCCGTCGGTGCCCTCGGCACCGACGCGCTGGCCCGCAGCCTCGAGGTACTGTACGGCAAGGTCATGGAGTTGCGCGAGCGCGGCCTGTCCGCCTGCATGCTGTGCGGCTCGTACCGCCTGCCGCCCGTAACCCTGACCGGCGACGTGGCCCGCGACCTGGTATTTATCGAACCGGTGATCGGCGTAGGGGAGGTTGCCATTGCCGACCACCGGTCGTCCCAGCCCGCCGCGACCGAGCTGCGGCGGCTGGCGGCCGAGGTCCACCTCGGCGGCACGCTCAGCGGCAAGCGCGGCACGGTCCTGGTGCACGTCGGTGAAGGCGACGCGGGCCTGGCCTTGCTGGAGGAAGCTCTGCGGGACAGCGACCTGCCACGCCGGGTGTTTTATCCGACGCACGTCAATCGGAGCAGCAGACTGCTGGACCAGGCGATCGAGTACGCCCGGCAGGGGGGATTTGCGGACATCACGGTGGCGACTACCCCCGAGTTCATCGCCGGCGGCGAGGTTCCACCCCTGGAGGCGCTGAGTCGCGCGATGGAGGTGGGGGCGCCGGCGGAACGGCTGACGCTGTCCTCGGACGCGGGCGGTTCGCTGCCGCTGTATCGCGATGGCGAACTGGTCGGCTTGCAGGCGGCCTCGCCGGCCGTGCTGCTGGATTTGCTGCAGACTGCGATCCGGGAAGAAGCCGGCCTCGTCGATGGCGCGGTCGCCGCGTTGACGCGCAATCCCGCCGAGGCGTATGGCCTGACGGGCAAGGGCAGGGTGGCTGCGGGCTGCGATGCCGACCTGCTGCTGCTCGATCCCCGTAGTGGAGACCTGATCGACGTGTTCGGCGGAGGGCGGCGCCTGATGCGGTCAGGCGAGATCGTATCCTAGAGCGGCATCGCTGTCTCCGCAGCGTTACTTCGAGTGCGACAGCAGCCAGTCGTAAACGTCCTGGCGGGCTAACCGCTGCGGCGCGGTACCCTTGCGTTTTTGCGGAATTTGGTAGTAGGGTCCCCTGACCGTTTACTAACCGAGATTGCAGAGAGCAGCACATGGACAACGGGTACTCCTGGGAAGCGTTCTATTCGGAGGCCGCCAGGAATTTCGACGAGGCATCCCTTCCGGTCATGCACATGGCCGAAGTCGTCGAGGTCGCCGCGCGGGACTACGGCAGCCGCGCGGCCCTGTCGACCCAACTGCCCGACGGCGCCTGTGCGACCCTGGATTTTAACGACGTGGACCGCCTGACCAGCGATTTCGCCGCCTGGCTGCGGGAAGTCGCAGCGGTGAGGCCGGGCGACGTCGTGGCGCTGATGTCGCCCAACTGCATCGACTTTTGCATTGCCGCGTTCGGCATCTTCAAGGCCGGCTGTATCTGCACCAATATCAACCCGCTGTACACGGCGCCGGAAGTGGAACACCAGCTTCGGGACAGCGGCGCGAGGGTGCTCGTCATTGCCGACCTGTTCGGCGACAAGGTCGACGCTGTCGTGGCCCGCACCTCCGTGCAGCAGGTCGTCACGATTTCCCTGCTCGATTTTCTGCCGTTTCTGAAAAGGGCCATCGGGAACTTCGTCCTCAGGCGCATTAAACGTGCGGTGCCCCGGATGCAGACCCGCCACGTGGCGATGGCCGATGCCCTGAAACGGGGCGCGGCGGCGCGCGCCCGCGGCAACGTTGATGTTGAGGCCTATCGCGCGGGCCAGTCGGGTGAATCCACGGCCCTGTACCAGTACACCGGCGGCACCACCGGCCGCAGCAAGGGGGCGGAGCTGTCCCACCGCAATATCCTGGCCAACGCGGCCATGGCGGCCGCCATGGTCGAGGAGCTGCGGGACACCGAAAAGGGCGATTGTGCGGTGGTCGCCCTGCCGCTCTACCACATCACCGCCTTCGCCCTGATCATGGTTCCGGGCCTGGCTGCCGGGGCGCACAGCGTCATGGTCCCCAGTCCGCGGCCGGTCAGTAACATGAAACCCGCATTCGAAAATCACCCGGTCACTCACTTCAGCGGGATCAACACCCTGTATGCCGCCCTGCTGAACGAGCCGTGGTGTACCCGGGAGGTGCTGAAGCACCTGAAGTTCTGCAGTTCCGGCGGCGCGGCACAGCTCGTGGACGTCGCCAGGCGCTGGGAGGACCTGACCGGGCTGCCGGTCTACCAGGGCTACGGTTTGACCGAGGTCGCGGGCGTACTGACCCTCAACCCGGTGGGCGCCAACCGTTTGGGTTCCGCCGGCATCCCGGTGCCGGGCACGCTGATCAGGGTCGTCGATGCGGAGGGCGCCGAGGTGCCGCGCGGCGAACCGGGCGAGGTGGTCGCCAGCGGACCGACGATCATGAAGGGCTACCTGAACCGGCCAGAAGCAACGGCCGAGACCATTCGGGACGGCTGGCTGTACACCGGTGACATCGGGGTCATGGACGAAGATGGCTACCTGCAGATCGTCGACCGCAAGAA
>CALKKN010000372.1 GCA_937995275.1 uncultured Lysobacterales bacterium
CACGGAATGATCACGACAAAGCCGACCATCGCCGTGACGAATCCCACCAGTGTCAGAAAGGCGACCGCTATCGCCCACAGCAGCATCGTGCGGCGGTTGCGCAGGACCGCATTGATGCTGGAAACGACCGCGGTAACGACATCGACATCGCGGTTGGCAATAAAGGGCAGCGAAAAAACGCTGGCGGCAAACGTGATGGCCGCGAAGATGGAGCCGACGGCCGAACCGACGCCCAGGAAAACGGTCAGTTCACGCAGTTGGACGGCACCGTCGGTGGGAAAGAAGATATGCACCATCGCGCCCGCCCGGGCCCACAGCAGCAGAATCACCAGCAGGACCAACGCGAAGACCAGCGAATTGGACAACGGCCGCCGGGCTGCCCTGACGGTCTGTCCGAGCGTGGGTTCGTTGCCCAGGCACAATTGCCGGCTGACGCTGTACATTCCGAAGGCCAGCAGCGGAGCGACGAAAATGAAGCCGGACAGCAGGCTGATCAGGAGCACCCAGCCGCCGGCCTTCCAGGCTACCCAGGTAACCACGGCCGACAGGAACCAGCAGAACAGGCCCCATGTCAGGCTGAGCCCCGGGGCTGCCCGAAAGTCCTGCCAGCCCGCCCGCAGCCACTGGATCGGGTCGCGGGGCGACAGATCCCGGCACGGCGCCACGAACGGTTTGAGTTCGGCTTCCATGGCGCGCATGATGCGCCAGCAACCCGTCTCAAATCAACACTACTCAGCCCCTTGATTCGATTTCGAACTTTTCGAGGTAAAAGATTTCGCAGGAACCGCCGCCGGTGTCGTTACGGCTGAGTGAAGTGCGCCAGCGGAAGCCGGACCCATGATCGACGTCGATCAGGTAACCGCTGGCGCGCACGATATCCCCCGACCGGACCTTCCTCAGTTCCCGGAGCACGCTGCTGCCGGCCGGTACCATGTGCATGTTGCCGCTGTGCCGGATGATTTCGCGGTCCGGGATCGGGGCCGGTAACTCATAGCGCGTGAAGTACCAACGCGAACCCTGCGTGATCTTGATTCGGTCCAACACCGCCTGGTCGGACATCACCCCCCAGCCCAGGGCCAGGTCCATCGGCGACAGGTCCGCCTCGGTACCCCAACGGTAATCTTCCCGCGAAAGCACGCGCGCACGAATCTCGAAGCGGGCGCGGCGCGTCAGCCGGTACCCCTCCAGTTCCAGCGATTGGACGCCCGCCATCGCGACCTGCCGGGGCTGCTCGGCGATCAGTATGCCGGGCGGATGGACGATGTCGCGGCGGTTCCAGTCGCGCCAGGCGAACAACGCGGCCAGCACCAGGACTACGATCAGCAGGCGCTTCATGCACGGAAGGATATAATAACCCCTCGTCCGTTGCTGCCCTGGACCCGATCGCCCGTGCTGAACCTGAATGGAGTCGCTCTGCGCCGCGGGCGCAGGCTGCTGTTTGAGAACGTCAAGCTGCAGGCGCACCCCGGCCAGAGAATCGGACTGGTGGGCGCCAATGGCAGCGGCAAGTCTTCGCTGTTCGCCGCCTTGCTGGGGGACCTCGAAGTCGACAGCGGGGAAATCCAGCTCGCGCCGGGCACGCGTATCGCGCACGTCGCACAGACCAGTCCGTCCGGACAGCAGTCGGCGCTGGACTTCGTCATGGACGGCGACGCGGAATTGCGGGAAACGCAGCGCGCCATCGCCGTTGCCTCGGAACGGCATGCGGCCGCAGACCTGCACCGGCTTTACGAGCGCATGGAACGTATCGACGGTTTCGCGGCCGAGGCGCGCGCGTCGCGGCTGCTCAACGGGCTCGGTTTTGCGGGCGCTGACGGACAACGGCCGGTCAGTGAGTTCTCGGGCGGCTGGCGGATGCGCCTCAACCTGGCGCAGGCCCTGATGTGCCGCTCGGACCTGTTGCTGCTCGACGAGCCCACCAACCATCTCGATCTGCCGGCAATCCTGTGGCTGGAAGAATGGCTGAAGCGGTACTCCGGCGGGTTGCTGCTGGTTTCCCACGACCGCGACTTCCTTGACGCCCTGTGTACCCGCGTCGCACACATCGAACATCAGCAAATCCGGCTCTACACCGGCAATTACAGCCAGTTCGAGGTGCACCGCGGCGAGCAGCTCGCCCTGCAGCAGAATCTCCACAAACGCCAGCAGCGCGAGATCCGGCATATCCAGTCGTACGTCGACCGGTTCCGCTACAAGGCCTCCAAGGCTCGCCAGGCCCAGAGCCGCCTGAAGATGCTCGAGCGCATGACAGTGATCGCGCCGGCGCATATCGATTCGCCCTTCGATTTTCATTTCCTGGAGGCGCCCCGCCAGCCACGGCAGCTGGCCCGGCTGGACTCGGTCTGCGCGGGTTACACGGAGCCCGTCCTGGCCAACTTCGATCTGATGGTCTCCGCGGGCGACCGTATCGGATTGCTCGGCGTCAACGGCGCCGGTAAATCGACGCTGGTCAAGGCGCTGGCCGACGGAAGCACGGTCCTGAGCGGCGAACGGATCGTCAGCAAGGACACCCGCATCGGCTACTTTGCCCAACACCAGATGGACTTGCTGGACCCCACCCAGAGTCCGCTGCAGCACCTGCATGCGCTGATGCCCGGCTCACGCGAGGCGGAACTGCGGCGGTACCTGGGCGGCTTCGGCTTCGCCGGCGAGCGGATTTTCGAGCCGGTCGCGCACTTTTCCGGCGGTGAAAAGGCCCGCCTGGTGCTGGCGCAGATGATCCGCCGGCAACCCAACCTGCTGCTGCTCGACGAACCCACCAACCACCTCGATCTCGAGATGCGCCAGGCACTGATACGGGCACTGGTCGAGTTCGGCGGGGCGCTGGTCCTGATTTCGCACGACCGCCACCTCCTGCGCACGGTCTGCGACGAGCTGATTGTCGTGCACGATGGCCAGGTCGAGCGCTTCGAGCAGGATCTCGACGGTTACCCGGCCTGGCTGGCCGCGCGGCAAGAGGCCGCCGCCGACAGCCGCCCCGAAAGGATGGGCGGAGCCGCGGCGGCCAACAGAAAGCGGCAACGGCAGGCGGAGGCGCAGCGGAGGCTGGCTTTGAAGCCTCTCACGGACCGGGTTCGCGCCATCGAGGTGAAATTGTCTTCAAACCGGGACCGGCTGCAGCGGCTGGAGCACCAACTGGCGGACGCCAACCTCTATTCCGACCCCGACCGCCGGGCGGAAATGGAGGGCCTGGCGCGGGCTCGGGCGGAACTCCAGTCCGGGCTGGAAGACCTCGAGGCGCAATGGCTCGAGGCCAGCGAGGCCCTCGAACAGGCCGGTGAGGGCCTGCCTGACCGTTAGCCCAGGGGCTTCCTGAAACGCAACGTCATCCGGTCGCTTTCACCAATCGCCCGGAAACGGTCGCGGCAGGCGGCCGTTTCGTCCTCGTCCTCGAGTTCGTCGCAAATGGCGAATCCGGGCGGCAGGGACCAGACCCCATGCTCGTAGTCCTTCGTGTCGGCCGGGTTGGCGTTGACCTCCGAGCGGGCCTCCAGATACAGCCCCGCCTTCCGGGCGAGGTCGATAACGGTCCGTTCCGGCAGATAACCCATCTCCGCGGACTTCGCCGGATCCGCATCGTCGGCGGCGCGATGCTGGACGACACCCAGGGTGCCTCCTGGTTTCAGAACGCGGGCGAATTCCGCGAATATGCTCTCGGCGATGCCGCCGGAGTACCAGCCATGCGCATTGCGGAAGGTCAGCACGAGGTCGACGGACTCCGGCTCGCCGAGCGAAGCCGAAGCGGGCGGCGAATACGGCACGACGGCGACCTGGTCATAGATTTCCGGATGCGCCGCGAACTTGTCCAGCAGCGCCTTCTGCAGGCGGTACCGGTACTCCGGCTGATCCGGGACATCGGCATCGTAGCCGGCGACGATGAACTGGCCGTGATGGCGTACTACCGGCGCCAGCACCTCGGTGTACCAGCCGCCGCCGGGCCAGATCTCCAGCACGGTCATGCCATCCTGCAGGCCCAGGAAGGTCAGCGTGCCGACCGGGTGGCGGTACCGGTTCCGCTCCACGTTGGCCGCAGCCCGGTGATCGCCGAGCATGGCCTGTTCGATACGCGCTTCCACCGGCAGGTCGGCCGCAAAGGCGGCGCCCGCCCCCAGCAGCCCGATGATGAGTGTGGCAATTCTGTGCATGAAATTCCTCCCGTCATTCCTCAAAAGATTGATTGGCATGTCTCCCCGCTGTCGCGGGCCTTTCAAAAACGCTACCCGGTCGCCGGCGCACGGAACCCTTTCCTGACCGCCATGCCGACGCAAATCCCGGCGATTACGGCAATGATAACGGCTACGCTCTCGGGCCGCGTAATCCCCTGCAGGCCGGCCGCCAGGCCGACCGCCATGCTCCCGCGGACGCGGTTGACGTCCAGCCGCCGCCGGTTGACGTCCGCCCGGGCGTGAACCTTCCGGGTCAACAGGGCGTTCAGCGCGAAGACCAGCAGCGCCAGCAGCCCGAGCCATTCGAGCAGCGAGTCCGGTGGGCTCAGCTGACCGGGCCCGACGTCGTGATCGACCATGTAGACGATCGTGGCGCCGATGCAGACCAGCCCGAACAGCCACTGGTGGCGCAGCGGCTCTTTCAGGCTCCCGTCCAGGATGAATGCCAAGCCCGCCACGAGGCCGTACAGGGGGCTCGCGGTGGTATAGATCACCAGAATGGACAGCACCGCCAGGACGGCCGAGTCACTCTTGCGGGCCGCAAGACCCGTGGTGCGGTTGACAATGCGCGCCAGACCCAGGGTGACGAACACCACCAGCACGCCCGGGGCACCCACGGTCAGCGCCACCAGCAGGCCCGCCGCCAGGCTGATGAAGGCGGCAGGATTGTCGTCCGGGTCCAGTTCACGGGCAAGTGCCCAGGAACCGAATACGATCAGGGCGAACCAGGCCGCGGCCGGCAGCGCCACCACGGCGCCAGCACCCCAGCTCACCAGCACACCCAACACGGCGGCCAGTGCCGTCAGAATCAACACAGCCCGGTTGGTCGCCAGCGACGGATCGAGCGGACGAGCGATGGACGTGTACCGGTACAGGCTGCGGCTGTTCACAATTTCTCCCGCATCATACCAGCGTATCTCACAGATCGCCCTTTGCCGGCTGCCCCTCGGCCGTCGCCGTCCGCTGCAGCTGTTCGATGAGCCGGGACACGCTTTGGGGCGACGAGGTCTGGCGCGCAAACAGGGCGTACAGCGGCGGCACGATGAACAGCGTCAGCACCGCCGATATGGCCACGCCGAACACGATCACGATGCCGATCGGCTGCCGCGACTCCCAGCCGGCGCCGCTGCCCAGCAGCAGAGGCAGTGCGCCAAAGGTCGTCGCCGCGCTGGTCATCAGCACCGGGCGGAACCGAACGCTGGCCGCCTCCAGGACCGCTTCATGGATTTCCATCCCCCGATCGCGCAGCTGATTTGCAAATTCCACAATAAGGACACCGTTCTTGGCGGACAACCCGATCAGCAGGATCGCGCCGATCTGGCTGAAGACATTGATGGAGGAGCCATACAACAGCAGCCCGATCAAGGCCCCGGTCATGGCCAGCGGCACCGTCACCAGGATGATCATCGGGTTGATGAAACTCTCGAACTGGGCCGACAGCACCAGGAAGACCACCAGCAGCGCCATGCCGAAGGTCAGGTACAGCGAGCCCCCGGATTCGAGATACTCCTTGCTCTCGCCGTCCCAGCTGACGCGGGCGGCGGCGGGCAGGGTCTCCTCCGCCGCGCGCTGCATGGCCGCGATCCCCTGGCCCAGGCTGACGCCTTCCGCCAGGCCGGCCTCGATGGTGATGG
>CALKKN010000373.1 GCA_937995275.1 uncultured Lysobacterales bacterium
AGTCTTCCTCATCGATACCGACGCCGGTGTCCCAAACACTGATCCGCAGTGACTCATCGCGTTTCTGACAGGCCAACATGACGCCGCCTTCTTCGGTGTAGCGGATCGCATTGGCCAGGAAGTTCTGCAGAATCCGGTACAGGAGGTTGCGGTCGCTGTAGGCGAAGTAGTTCGCCGGGCGAACGCGAAGCTGCAGGCCCCGGTTGACGGCCAGCGGCTTGAAGCGGCGACGCAGTTGTTCGAACAGGTCGTCGAGCGCAATGGCTTCGGGCTGGGGCTGGTACATTCCCGAATCGAACTTGGAGATGTCGAGCAGGGCGGTGAGCAGTTCCTCGGCCGCGCGCATGCTGCGGTCCACCCGCTTGACCAGCTGCGCCTGCTCCTTGCCCGGATGGTCCTGCTGCACCAGCATGGACAGGAACAGCCGGGCGGCGTTCATGGGCTGCAGCAGGTCATGGCTGGCGGCCGCCAGAAAACGCGTCTTGCCGATATTGGCCGCCTCCGCCGAATGGCGCGCATTCTCGACCTCCCTGATGGCATCGCTCAGCTCCCGGGTGCGCTGCAAAACCCGCTGCTCGAGGGTTTCATTGATTTCCTGCAACTTGCGTTCGATGTTCTTGAAGTGCGTGATGTCGGAGAAGGTCGTCACATAGCCGCCGCCGGGCATCGGGTTGCCTTCGATCTCCAGGACCTTGCCGTCGAGCCAGGCCCGCTCGTAACGATAGGGCTGGCCGTCGCGGAGATGTTCCACGCGTTTGCGCACCTCGGCAACCACATCGCCGTTCCCGACCAGACCCCGTTCTGCGTTGAAACGGATCAGCTCTGCGATCGGCTGACCAAGGTGTACCAGACCCTCGGGATACTGCAACAACTCCAGGTAGCGACGGTTCCAGCCGATCAGGCACAGATTAGGGTCGACCACGGCGACACCCTGCGACATGTTGTCCAGCGTGGACTCCAGCAGCTCCCGGTTGAACTGCACGGCCTGCGAGGTCTGATCCAGCAGTTCCAGCACGTCCTTGTGGCCCAGCCCGCGATGACGTAGCGCCGTGGTCAGTACCGTGCGGGCGGAGGCGGTACCGATCGAGCCGGCCAGCAGCCGTTCGCTGAACTGGACGGTCGCCGGCGACGCCAGGGCGGCGGGTTCCAGCCGGGCGACGCCCAGGTGGGTCGCCAGCGCCGCGCGCGTTTGCCGGATGCCGAGGAAGCGCCCGATGGTCTGTTCGAGTTCGCCCAGGGTGATCAGCCCGCTCCGGCCTCCTTCGGCTCCGGCCCGGCGCTGCGCGACATCCCGGTCGGGCAGGGCCAGCGAAACCAAAACCACGGCAACTGAGTTGAGCAGCAGCGACCAGGTGGCGCCCTCATTGAACGAAATCCCTGGCAGGTACTCGGGCATGCCCACGCCGCCGGCCAGCGTCGGCAGCATCAGCAACAGGAACCAGGCGCTGACGCCGACCACCAAGCCGGTCAGCGCCCCCATGCGGCTGGCGCCCTGCCAGTAGATGCCGATCAGCAGGGCCGGCGCGAACTGGGAGGCCGCCGAGAACGACAACATGCCGATGGAGGCCAGCGGAACGCCGGCTTCGATGGTCTGGTAATAGAGCCAGGCCAGCAGGGTGATACCCAGCATCGACACCCGCCGCACCCGCAACAGCACGCGTGACAGATCGGCCTGGCCGCGCGACTTGCCAAGGCCGCTACGCAGCATCAGCGGCATGACGATGTCGTTGCTGACCATGATCGCCAGCGCCACCGTGGCGACGATGACCATGCCGGTCGCGGCCGAAAAGCCGCCCAGGAAGGCCAGCAGCGCCAGCCCGTCGCGGTCGAACGCGATCGGCAGCGCCAGGACATAACTGTCGGGGTTTACAGACTGACCGGAAAACTGCGACAGGCCGGCCAGCGCAATCGGTACGACGAGTCCGGCGAAAATGGCCAGATAGGCGGGGAACAGCCACCGCGCCATCCGCAGTTCGCCGGTGTCCCGGTACTCAACGACGGCTACGTGGAACTGGCGGGGCAGGCACAGGATGGCGGTCATCGAGAGGACCAGTTGGATCCCGAAGCCCTCCGGCAGCTTCCAGGGCGTGAAGAGGTCGTGGAAGGTTTCGTTCTCCCGCAGCGTGGCAGCGACGTCACCGGGTCCGCCGAATACCTCGAAAACCACGAACAACCCAATGGCCATGAAGGCAGCCAGTTTGACGATGGATTCGAACGCGATCGCCCACATCAGCCCGCGGTGATGTTCGCTGGTGTCCATGTTGCGGGTGCCGAAGAGCATCGCGAACACGGCCAGGGCCAGCGCGACGTACAACGTCAGATTGCCGGACAGCGCGTCCGCATTGCCGGTAGCCTGACCGATAACCGCGAAGCCGGACGAGATGCCCTTCAACTGCAGCGCGATATACGGCACCGAGCCGATCACGGCAGCGATCGTGATCAACACGGCGATGCTGTGGCTGCGTCCGTAGCGGTAGGCCACGAAGTCGGCGATTGACGTGATGCGCTGCTCGCGGCTGGTGGCGGCCATGCGACGGATCAGGTCGATCCCCAACAGGAACACGAGCGCCGGCCCGAGGTAGATCGGCAGGAAGCCCCAGCCCGTGGTGGCGGCATTGCCGACCGCTCCGTAAAAAGTCCACGAGGTGCAGTAGACCGCCAGCGACAGCGAGTAGATGACCGCGCGGATACGGTGATGGTCCCGGGTGATGGGCCTGCGATCGCCGATCCAGGCGATCGCGAACAGCACGGCCGTATAGGCCAGGGCGATCAGGGCCAGGGACCAGGCGTTCAGCATGCGCTTTGCTCTACGACTAAAGTAGGGGCGTTTCCGCTGCGGCTGCAAAGTAACATAGCGACCGGGATTCTACCATCGGAGAGGCCTACCATGAGTGAACAACAAAGCAGACAAGACTATTGGAAGGCGAACCTGAGGCTGGTGGCCGGTTGCCTGGCCGTCTGGTTCGTCGTGTCGTACCTGTTCGGCATCCTGCTCGTCGAGCAGCTGAATGCGATCAGCATCGCCGGATACGAACTCGGCTTCTGGTTTGCGCAGCAGGGTTCCATCTACACCTTCGTCATCCTGATCTTTTTCTATGCCAGCCGCATGAAAAAGCTGGATCGAAAATTCGACGTCCACGAAGACTGAGGGAGGCACAGCATGGATCTTAAAACTATGACCTACATCGTTGTCGGCGCGACCTTCGCGCTGTACATCGGTATCGCTATCTGGTCCAAAGCCTCCAGCACCGGCGAGTTTTACGTGGCCGGCAAGGGCGTGCACCCGGTTGCCAACGGCATGGCGACTGCGGCCGACTGGATGTCCGCAGCCTCGTTCATCTCGATGGCCGGTCTGATCGCGTTCCTCGGCTACGACGCCTCGGTTTACCTGATGGGCTGGACCGGCGGTTACGTGCTGCTGGCGCTGCTGTTGGCGCCTTACCTGCGCAAGTTCGGCAAGTTCACCGTGCCGGAGTTCATTGGCGAGCGCTACTACTCACGAACTGCCCGCATCGTCGCGGTGATCTGCCTGATCGTTGCATCAGTGACCTATGTCATCGGGCAGATGAAAGGCGTGGGCGTGGCGTTCGGACGTTTCCTCGAGGTCCCGTTCGAGATCGGCGTACTGGTCGGTATGGCAATCGTGTTCATCTACGCGGTGCTGGGCGGCATGAAAGGCATCACCTACACGCAGATCGCTCAGTACTGCGTGCTGATTTTTGCCTACACCATTCCGGCGATCTTCATCTCCCTGAACCTGACCGGTATCTTCCTGCCGCAGATCGGCCTGGGCTCCAGCATGGCTGACGGTTCCGGCGTGCACCTGCTGGACCGGTTGGATCAGATCGTC
>CALKKN010000374.1 GCA_937995275.1 uncultured Lysobacterales bacterium
CATGATGTACCAGGCGCCGAATGGTGCGATCAGGAATACAACGTTGAGCAATCCCAGTCTGAGCCACCGGAAGCGGTTCTGTGGCTGGCGGCCAGTTCCTGCCCTTTTCTCGGCCCAGTTCGATTTTCCGCTGGCTTTAGACTCCATTCCTCAGGTCCTCGGATCTGGTTCTGCGCTGATGAACACCCCAGGATTGCCTTGGCGACCACCCCGATTCCGTAGCGGCCCATGCCGGCAATCTGCGGATCGACAGTCCGCTCTATTTCTTGTCGACTCCGCGGCTAATTTAGCACGCGCGACAGATTGCACCACTATTGCGGTGTTGCGGTTGACATGCCCGGCCATCCGGGTCGGGCATCGCCACGCAGGCTGGTGTCGCCGGCATCGAACCGTTAGGCTGAATCGAATCCTGTCCCAAACGGGACCGGCCATGAGCGAAGGATGGGGTGCAGCAGCGTCCACGTTGGAAGCTTTCGCAGAGCCGCGACAGGGAGCACATCATCGGGGCGCCGGAAGTGCTCAGAACAAAGGCGCAGGGCGGGGCAGCCGCACCTTGCAGTGAGGAGTTGGCATATGTTGGGATGGGCTCTATCCGGCGCTGGTGAATGACTCCGAAGCGACGAACGCGATCTCGCGCATCTGCACCCGTCAGAACACGTTCACCCAGGAGGAACAGGGGCGCCTCATCAACGAGGGCTTCGCGAGGGCGGATGCGGCCTTGAGGTCCCGTTTCGACGTAGCCTCAGCAGAGCCATTGGGGCTGCCCGAGGCGGACTACCTGGTCTGATATGCTTCGTGAGGCGAGGAGCCGTGGCATAGGCATTGAAGCCTGCTCCGGCTGAGAGGAGAACCGGACGATGCACGAAATTATCCTTAGTTACACACGCTCCGACGACCCGGTCTGCGTCGCCCGCCTGGCCGACAGCCTGGAACGCCTATTCGGCGAGGGAACGGTGTACGGGGACGTGGACAGCGAGCGCGCCGGCGGCGACTGGAAGAAGGCGATTGCCCGAAAGGTGTCGGGCGCCGAGGTCGTCCTCGCCGTGATGGGGCCCACCTGGCAGGATCTGATCGCCACGGGTCCGTCCGAGGAGAGCGAGCGGGCTCGCTTCGAATTGAATCAGGCGCACGACCTTGATGTACCCGTGATCCCTGTTCTATTGGCGCAAACCAGATTCGACTACGAACGCAACCTGGGGGACCTCGCCTGGCTGAAGGACCTGCAGTTTTTCGAGCTTGCGGACGGTCAGGGGCGCTGGAACTCGGACCTGGCGCGGCTGGCCGGGGAGATTGCGAGGATTACGTCCCTGGAGAAACGCGCCAGCGAACAGGAGAAGGCCAGATCGACTTCCCGGGCATCGCATGGCGATCAATCCCCCAACATCGGTACGGCCCGCGGCGGCGTGAAGATCTCCTATGGAAGGAAGTCTGTCCCGCCTCCGCCGCGCCAGCCGTCCCCGACACCGCGGGAGGCGCCGGCGCCGCCGATCGAAAAGCGATTTCTGCAGGCCGACGTATTCGTCAGCGAGGATGGCGCTCCAATCCGGCGCACCGGCTCCTTCGAACAAGGAGCGGTGCACGACATCCAGGTCAAAATCGCCCCCTCTGACGCTGATCGTGTTCAGCTCGACACGGCGTTTCCGGACCACCTGCTGCCGCGCGACGAAGTCAGGCACGAGCTTACCGTGCTCCTGGTCGCGCCGGACCTGTTCGACGGCGCGCTCAGCGAGACCATCCAACTGCCGCGGGCTGGGCCGAGCGAAGTGGCGAAGTTCGACGTGACCGTGCCCGATGACCTCGAATCCGTGCAGTTGATGATCATCGTGCTGTACCGCGGCACGCATCTTCAGACCGGGTACCTGAGCGGGCCGGCAACTGCTGGTGAGGATGATCCGCGGGCCGCCGGATTCACGTTCAGAAGGGGTCAGGAAAGCGCCGCGGACCTCGATCACGGCGATAAGCCTGAACTCACCTTTTACAAGGACGGGAGGGACCTGGTCATCCACCGGCGGGGGCACGACGACCTTACCCCCAGCATGGCCGGCATCGACAAGCGCGTCGACACAATCCGCGAGGCCCTGTTCGACGGGGCCCACGGCGTGTACCAACTGGACTCCGGCCTGAGCACCGGGCCGGGCCTGAAGCTGTTGCGGATTCTGGCCGCGCAAGGTGAGTTCATGCGCCGCAGGCTGTTCGGGAATGATCCGCTGAGCGAGGTCCGGCGCGTCCAGGTCGTCAGCCCGTACTCGGCCGACTTTTTCCCCGTCGAGTATCTGTATGACCGGCGCCCACCGAAACCGGATGCCGTACTGTGCCCGGCGTTTGCCGCCTCGACGGGCGTCAGCGCCCGCTGTGACGGCTGCGGGGCCGCGGATGACGGCAGTGTCGTCTGCCCGATGGGCTTCTGGGGCCTGAACCGGGTGATCGAGCGTCAGGTGCGGCCGATCGACCTGGCCGGCCACGCGCCGCCGGAACCCCGGACGGGCGACGACCTGCTGCCGCCGGTGGACGGCGTGGTGCTGGCCGCCTCCGACCATGTCAACGACGAGAATCCGAACGAAGTCACCGAGACGCTGGCGGCGCTCAACGAGATCACCGACGCCCGGTCGTACCTGGCCAGTGACTGGCAGCAGTGGCGGCAACTGAGCAGCGAGCATCAGCCGGTGCTGCTCGTGGCCTTGCCCCACAACGTGGACAACGAACTGGGTTTCCAGGCGCTGCAGATCAGTGCGGACCGCGAACTCGCACTCAACGAGATCGGCACGGATTACCGTCCGCCGCCGGAATCGGTCATCTTGCTGCTGGGCTGCAATACGGCGGCAGCCGTGGTCGAGTACGAGGATTTCATCGCCGGGCTGAGAGGCGCGGGAGCGGCGGTGGTGGTGGGCACCATCACCTACGTCCTCGGCATGCAGGCGGCGCCGCTGGCGCGCGAGTTCGTGCGCCAGTTCTGGTCCCTTGGTGCGGACCAGGCCGTGCCTTTGGGCGAGGTCGTTCGCGCGGTTCGAACCCGCATGGTGCGCGACGGCAACCCGCTGGCGCTCGCGATGACGGCCTTCGGCGGGGCGGACTGGCGGCTGGCGCCGAAGGAGGTCTGACCGTGCTGAGGCTGAACATGCTGCAGGCCGCTTACGGCGACTCCCTGTTGCTGGAGTACGGCTCCCCGAACCACCCGCGCCGGATCCTGATCGATGGCGGCCCCTGGTACCGCTACGAAGCCCTGCGTGAACGGCTGCGGAAGATCCCCGAGTCCCAGCGTGAACTGGAACTGCTGGTGATTACCCACATCGACGCCGATCACATCGACGGCATCATCCGGCTGCTGCAGGACGACTCGCTGGGCATCACCTTCAAGGACGTCTGGTTCAACGACTGGGAACACCTGCAGCCGCGGCGGTCCGGCGTTCTCGGCGCGCGGCAGGGCGAGTACCTGGGCGCCTTGCTCGACCGGCAATCGCTTCCGTGGAACGAATCCCTGGGTGGCAAACCGGTCGTCGTGCCGGAGAGAGGGGTATTGCCGCGCCTATCGGTCGGCGGCGCCGAGTTGGTGCTGCTGTCGCCCGGGCCCAAGCAACTCGAAAATCTGCGCCGTCACTGGAAAAAAGTCCTCAGGAAGGCCGATTTCAAACCCGGCGACAGGGACCACGCCCTGGCGGAGCTGGCGCGCAAATCCCGGTACGGCCCGCCCTCGGGAGTCCTCGGCCTCGAACCCGACAGCTCCGAGGCAAACGGCTCGAGCATCGCGTTCATGTTCAGCTACGAGGGCAAGCGATTGCTGCTGGCGGGGGATGCCTTTGCGCCGGTGCTGGAACGGTCGCTTCAGCGTCTGCATGCGGAGGAAGGAGAGACCTCGCAGG
>CALKKN010000375.1 GCA_937995275.1 uncultured Lysobacterales bacterium
GCAGGTGCCGATGACGAGCCGTGAAGTGTCGGACGTGCTGATGATGGCCATGGGCGCCTACACGCCCATCGACGGCTTCATGAGCGAGGCGGACTGGCGCGGCGCCAGCGTCGACATGCGGCTGGGGAGCGGCATCTTCTGGCCCATTCCCATCACCCTGTCCTGCGAACGCGAACTGGCCGACCGCATCCACGTCGAGGAGGAAGTGGCGCTGGTGGACGGCGAGAGCGGCGCGATCCTCGCGATCATGGAGGTCACGGAGAAGTACGCGCCGGACAAGGCCCTGGAATGCGAGCACGTCTACCGCACGCTGGACCCGGCCCACCCCGGCGTGAAGAAGGTCATCGAACAGGGCGAGGTCAACCTGGCCGGGCGGGTCACCTGCCTGTCGGAGGGCGAGTATCCGCTCAAGTACCCGGACCTCTACCTGCGCCCGGCCGAAGCGCGGGCCATGTTCCTCGAAAACGGCTGGTCGCGCGTGGCCGCGTTCCAGACCCGCAACCCGATGCAGCGCGCGCACGAGCACCTGGTCAAGATCGCCATCGAGGTCACCGACGGCGTGTTCATCCACCAGGTCCTCGGCAAGCTCAAGCCCGGCGACATCCCGGCGGAAGTCCGCACCCGGGCCATCCAGGCCATGATCGACAACTACTTCGTGCCCGGCACGGTGATCCAGGCGGGCTACCCGATCGAGATGCGTTACGCGGGTCCGCGCGAGGCGCTGCTGCACGCCCTGATCCGCCAGAATTTCGGCTGCTCGCACCTGATCGTCGGCCGCGACCACGCCGGGGTGGGCGACTACTACGGCCCCTTCGACGCCCATCACATCTTCGAAACGCTGTGGGACGGCGCGCTGGAAACCCGGCCGCTGAAAATCGACATCACGTTCTTCTGCAACAAGTGCTTCGGCATGGCGACCGGCAAGACCTGCCCCCACGGCGAGGACGACCGGATCCACATCTCGGGCACGCAGCAGCGTGCGATGCTGGCCGAGGGCGCCCCGGTCCCGCGCGAGTTCGGTCGCCCCGAGGTGATCGACATTCTGCGGGAGTACTACGCCGGGCTGGGCTGAGCGCCCCCTTCTATCCGCTTTCAGGGAATCAGCGCCAGTTTGCCGACGGTCGTGCCCGATTCGATCCGCTGTTGCGCCTCGGCGGCGTCCGCGAGCGGCCAGGTTTCGACCGGCAGCGGGGCGAGTTGGCCGCTTTCGAAACGCTTCAGCAACCAGAGCATGCCGGCGCGCAGGCTGGGGGCATGGGACTGCAGGAAACTGAGGTTGGCGGCGAGCACGCTTCGGTTGTCGCGCGTCATCTGCAGTGGGTTGAACCGGGGGGTGCGCAGCCAGTCGCGGGCGAGTTTCAGCCAGTTCAGCCGGCCGTTCCGCGGCAGCATGGAGTGGAAGCCGTAAACCAGCAGCCGTCCGGTCGGCGCGAGGTGGGCGTAGCTTTGCCCCAGGGTGGCGATGCCGTTGGCGTCGAAAATCGCGTGGTAACCGCCCGGGGCAAGGGTCTCGGCCCGCTGCCACAGAGGCTCCCCGGACTTGTCGATGACCTCCGCGGCGCCCATGCGGCGGGCGTGAGCGACCTTGTGCGGGCCGCCGACCACGCCGATGGTGCGCGCGCCGGCCAGCCGGCCGAGCTGCAGGATTGCCGAGCCGACGCCGCCGGCGGCCGAGTGCACCAGCCAGGTCTCGCCCGGTTCGGGGTGCAGCTGGCGGTGGATCATCCACCAGGCGGTCAGGAACACGGCCGGCAGCGTCGCGGCCTCGGCCATACCCAGCCCGCGCGGAATCGGGAACACACCGTCGGTCCCCAGGCGAAGGTAGCTGGCGTAACCGTTGAACAGGGTCAGCCCGATGGCAGCGGCCCCGATGGTCCAGCCGTCCACCCCCGGGCCCAGGGCCGCGATTCGGCCGGCGACTTCGAAGCCCGGCGTGATCGGGTAGCCGTGCAGGCGCCTGGCCGACTCGTACAGGCCCATGCGGATGATGCCGTCGGCGTAGTTGACCCCGGCCGCCTCAACCGCGATGACCACCTCGCCCGGACCCGGCGTCGGATCCGGTTCCTCGACCATCTCCAGCGCCGAATAGCCGCCGGGCTTGCGAATGACAATGCGCTGCACGGCCCGCCCTTTCGAATGAACTGCCTCCATTTTACCCCGGGGCCGGCGCCGGCCCGCGCTCAGAACCTGGCGTAAAGCGCCAGGCGGTAGCTGCGGCCGAACACGTCGTAGAGCCCCTGGTCGGTGTTGTTGTCGAACACCGCGTTGGCCATTTGCGGCGGGCCGGTGTCCAGCAGGTTGGCGACGCTCAGCTGCACGCGGTAGCGGTCCGCGAAGGCCCAGGAAAGTCCTAAACCGAAATAGTGCCTGTCCCCGACGGCGGGGACGGCCAGGTCGGGGTCCGGGTAGCCGAAGATTCCCGAGTTCATCGGGGCGGCGTTCTTCATCGCGTCGATCCAGCGCCAACACAAACGCGACGGTGACACATCCGGACGAGCTCCGGATATCGGATTTAAGCCGGTATTAAGGTTCAGGGTGGTAGCGTTGGCCTGCGCCCTCGGGCGCCGCCGTCGTCCCGGTATGGCCGCGTACTGCGAGGAGAAGCATGTTCCTGGTGAGCAGCATCACGGTCGCGGAGAGCGATTGTGGGATCTTCCTCGACACCATCCTGGACGTCCTGAGCGACGTGACCCTGGACTGGATGCACGATTCCAACGGCAACCCGAATGGAGACTACAACAACACCTGGCTGCCGGTGCTGGTTCCGGAAGAATGCGTTTGCGTGGACGGCGACTGTACCCTGACTCTGTACGAACCCATCGGCTCCGTCGGCTGGACCGACGACCCCGGGGACGTCTACATCCCGCCGGAGACACCCGGCCCGGGAAAGGGCGGCAACTAGCCGCGATATTGCATGAGCACCTCTGAACGGGGGCGATTTAGCCGTTGATTACAGATTTATGCGGTTACCGTAGCCGTCCGAGTGCGATGTTCGGTTTGGGCGACTGATTTTCCCGTTTCTGGGGCAT
>CALKKN010000376.1 GCA_937995275.1 uncultured Lysobacterales bacterium
AGCCCGAAATCGTGGTGTCACGGGTACCGATATAGGCCACGGCGTGGGCCACGCGTTCCACGTTGGCCTTGCGCGCCATCACGATGCCGCAGGGTATGGGCGAAGCGAAGAATTTGTGCCCGGAAATGGCGATGCTGTCGGCCCCGTCCTCGAAATCCCAGGCCGGGCGCGGGTCGAGGAAGGCCGCATAGCCGCCGCACAGCGCCGCATCGCAATGAATGTACCGGTTCTCGATGGCCAGGTCGTCGAGGATGGATCGGATCCGGGCGATATCGTCGCGCGCCTCCTTCATGGTGGTGCCGATGTTCGCGAAAATGATCGGCGGCGCGTCCCGGCGGATGCGCAGCGTTTCGGCCAGGTCCTCGTAATCCATCTCGCCATTGGGCTGCGCGCGGATCATGATGTGGCGCATGTTGAGGAAGTGGAGGTTCTTGCCCACGCTGTAATGGCTGTCCTGCGAGAAGTAGGCAATGCCGTTCGGCAGCAGTTCGCGCGCCAGGTACAGCCCGTACAGGTTGCCCTCCGTGCTGCCGTTGGTCACGTAACCCCACCACTCGTTCTCCGGCGCCCGCGCCAGCCTGGCGAAGAACGCCACCACCTCCTGCTCGAACTCGTGCGAATTCAGCAGGTAGGTCATGGGCATGAAGGGATCGCCCGCGTTGTTCAGGCTGAACGACAGGAAGGGGAACAGGTCGCTGTAATCGAAATCGAAGGCGACCGGAAAACCGATTTCCAGGGCGGCCGCCTCGCGGAGGCGCCCGAGGAATTCGTCCAATTGCAGCTGGTCGGTGCTCGGCAGCAACATATTCGTCCGTCACGCATATGCCAGGCCGCGCGGAACTGCGGGCCCGGTAACAAAATTGTGCCCAACTCCGGCAGAGCGCTCCATGACCATGGTCAATGGGCGGCCGCGGGCCCGGGCCGGGCGTCATGGGCCTGCAGCCGGGGCCTGACCCCCGCTCGGCCAGCCGGTTCGCCGTTGGGCTATCATACGGCCAGCATCCTTTTCGAGGGCGGCAGGCTTCCGTGGATTGGACGATACTGTGGTGGTTGTTGGCGGCTCTGACCGTCATTGCGGGCCTTGCGGGCACCGTCGTGCCGGCGCTGCCCGGCGTTCCACTGGTTTTCGCCGGCCTCTTCATCGGCGCCTGGATCGATAATTTCGAAATCGTGGGCTGGGGTACGATCGGTATTCTCGCCGTGCTGGCCGCAATCGCCTGGATCGTCGATTTTGTGGCCGGCGCGCTGGGGGCCCGCTACATGGGCGCCAGCGCGCGCTCCTTCTGGGGAGCCACCATCGGTGCGATCGTGGGCCTGTTTTTCGGCATCCCGGGCCTGCTGCTGGGGCCCTTCCTGGGTGCCGTAATCGGCGAGCTCAGCGGCGGCCGCGACCTGGTCCGGTCGGGCCGCGCCGGCGTCGGCGCCTGGCTGGGCATCGTCGTCGCCACCGCCGTCAAGCTGGCCATCGCGTTTCTGATGATCGGGCTGTTCCTGTTCCGTCTGGGGCTCGACCAGATCGGCGCCGCCGCGTAAGGCGCCTTCCACCGGGATTCAGGCTACCCCTTGGGCTTTCTGACCTTGCGCCACAGCGCCCGGCTGACGATGCGCAACTTGTTGCGGGTGTCCAGGCGCTGAACATTGGTCTTGACCGTGCCCCGCGTGAACTGGGTCGGCTTGCTGTAGTCGATATGCACGTCGACGATGACCGGGCGGGACTGGCCGGCGGCCTCCAGCGCCCGATCGATGCCTGCATTGATGCCGTCGTTGTTTTCAATCGCCACGAACTCGCAGCCGGTCGCAGCCGCCAGAGCCCGGTAATCCAGCGCGCCGAGCGTCGTGCAGGTCTTGCGCTGGTAGGGCATCTGCTGCGCCTGCGCTATCTGTGACAACTCGCCGTCGTTGAACACGAACCAGGCCACGCCCAGTTCCGCCCGGGCCGCCGTCACGGTTTCCATGCCGGTCATCAGGAACGCGCCGTCGCCGACGATTCCCACGACCTGGCGTTCCGGCTGCGCGAGCTTGGCGCCGATGCAGCCCGGCACGCAGTAGCCCATACAATTGAAGTCGGTCGGCGACAGATAGCTGCCGCCCCGGTAGATGGGCATCAGCTCAGCCGTCAGAAACGTGTGATTGCCGTCGTCGGCGACCACGATTGCGTCGCCGTCCAGGCGGGAACGCAACGCGGCGAAAAAATGCCCGGGGTTGACCCGCCCGCCGGAATCGTGCTTCAGCCACTCCTCGATCCACGCCGCCTTGTCGCGCGCGATTGCGGCCTGCAGGGTCCCGGCGTCGCGTGCCGGCGTCGTGGCCAGCAGGGCCTCCGCCAGCGCCGGCACGGCGTCCCGGGCGTCCGCAGGGATGGGCACCGCGGTCGGGTGGTTCCGGCCGATGGCGCCGGGGTTGATATCGATATGTACCAGGTTGGCGGGCGGCACGGCACCATAGCTGCCCGTGCAGATCTCGGCAAACCGTGTCCCTACCGCCAGCATGGCGTCGCAATCCCGGAAGGCCTTCCGGGCTGCCGGCACGGCCGAGGGCCCGAAGCCCATGCCGGTATGCAGCGGATGATCGGCCGGAAACGCCTCGAGACCCTGCAGCGTGGTCGCCACCGGCGCGCCGAGGTGTTCGGCGATGCGGCTGATGTCGGCGGTCACCTGGCGGGCGCCCCAGCCGACGAAGATGCCCGGTCGCGACGCGGCGGCCAGCAGCTCGGCGGCAGCGGTCACGGCAGCTGCGTCGAGCTCCGGCCTGGGCACCGAGGCCTCGAACGGGGGCAGTTGGCCCACTTCGCCGGTCAGCAACTGCAGGTTGGCGGGCAATTCGATGTAAACGGGGCCGGGTTCGCCCTCGATTGCAGTGCGGTAGGCGCGGTAGACGGTGTCAACGACCTCGTCGTAACTCTCGATCCGGTAGGTCGCCTTGGTCAGGGGCCGCATCAGCGCCTGCTGGTCGACGTCGTGCAGCTGAAACCCCTGCTGCATGTCCGTGCGAACGCCGCCGGAAATGACCAGCATGGGGATACCGTCCAGGAAGGCTTCGCCGATGCCGCTCATCGCGTGGGTCAGCCCGGCGGCCGGCACCACGGCCAGGACGCCTATCCGGTCGGAACTGCGGCTGACGGCGTCCGCCATGAACGCGGCGCCGCCCTCGTGCGTCACCAGGATCGGCTCGATGCTGTCGGATGCCTGCAGCTCATCGTACAGTTCGATGTTGTGCACGCCAGGGATACCGAACGTGAAGCGTACCCCGATCTGTTCCAGTGCGTGGCGAACCAGCCACGCGGCCGTTCTTTTCATGGTCTGCCTCTCAGCGGGTGAACGGCCGGATGCCGACCGCTTCGTAAAGCTGTGCCGTATCGTACCAGCGATCGCCCTTGAACACCGCGACCGGCAGGCGCACCGCGCTGATGTCCTCCAGGGGGTTCGCAGCCAGCAGCACAAATTCGGCGCGCTTGCCGGCCTCGATCGTCCCGGCCTCCCCTGCTGACCCGGCCACGCGGGCGGCGCCGATCGTGGCGATCCGCAGCACATCCGCGGGGCCGATTCCCGCCTGCTGGTACAGCTCGAGTTCCCGGTGCAGCGTGAAGCCTGCGAACGCATCGGTACCCGCTACCAGCGGCACGCCCGCACGGTGAAGCCGGGCGATCATATCCAGCAGTGCGTCCGCCGAGCGGGCATAGGTGGCAGCATTGCCGTCGTCGATGTCCATCTCGCCGCCCAGCAGGCGGCGACGGACGGCCGGCGGCATGTGCTCGGCGATCATGGCGTAGGAGGGGTCGAGTTCACCGGAACGGTGGCGGAACATGCTGTCGAATATCGTCACCGTCGGGTCGATCACGACGCCCCGGTCGCGGAGCAGCAAGATGAAATCCGTGACCGCCACGCTGTCGAGGCCGAGGTCTCCGGCCCGTTCGGCGACCAGGGAGAAACGCAGGGGCGTGCGCGTGTCGTCCTCGGGCCCGGCCAGGAAATTCAGGAACAGCATATTAATGTGCTGGATCTCGTCAAATCCGTCCAGCACCGCCTGGCGGGCCGTCATGTAGGACGGAATGTGGCCGGACAGCCGCATCCCCCGGGCGTGGACCTCGGCGGCGATCGGCTTGACCCAGGCAGGGTCGATGGAGGAATAGATCTTGATCTGCGGATAGCCCGCCTCGGCGTACTCGCGGACCATCGACAGCGCCTGCTCGAGGTCGTCGGCCAGACGGCCGGTCGGCGCCGAATACGGGCTCCGCGCGTCGATGAAGCCGGCCGCGACCGAATGCGGGCCGATGACCTCGCCGCTGTCGAACGCGGCTCTGATTTCCTGCAGCCGCTCCGGATCGTTGGCGAGGTCCCGGACAGCGGTGACGCCAGCGGCGATCTGCAGCAGGCCGTCGGCCAGGGACAGGTGCGTGTGCATGTCCCACAGGCCCGGCATCAGGATCATCCCCTGGCCGTCGATGATTCGCGGCTGCAGGTCTCCGTAGACCGGCGGATCGACACCCCTGTCATTCACGACCCGCAGGATGCGGCCATCGGCCACCGCCACCGCCTTGCCGTGTTCCAGCCTGCCGCCCTCGACGTCCAGCACGGAGACGTTGCGAACGACCCAGTTGGCCGGCAACTCCCGGGTCAGGTCCCGGGCGAGCGCCTGGTGATACGCCTTTTCCGCGCGGTCCTGCATCTCCTGCAGGGGCTCGAGGGCCGCTCCCCAACCCTGCCGCGCCAGGCCCATCCAGCCATACGTCAGCGCGAACAGTTCACGTTCGTCGTCCAGCCAGAGGTATTGTGGGGTCAGGTCCAGGCCGCCGATCGCGTACAGCGTCGCCCGCCGGGTCTGCTCCCCGAGGCTGACCTCGTGCTCCGCCACCTGCCGGATGGAGGCGGCGCCCGCCGGCAGCAGCGGCAGTCGCTGCCCCTCCGCCCGCAGCAACGCGCGGGCGAGCACGGCCAGTTGCTCCGGCGTGCCGTCGTTGCCCGAGTAGAAGCCCCCGGCCGGCGCCTCGCCCTGCTCCAGCGTGCTTTCCCATCGGGCCCGGCCGTCCTCCACCCGGAAGGACTCCGCCGCGGACGCGCCCATGTAGGAGTGGCCGTTCACCCGCAACTCCAGCAAGGTGCCGTCGGGCGCCACCCGCAGTTCCTCGTGCAGCTTGGGTCCGCGCCCGCGGTCGTTGAACTCGAAATCCGCGACCCGTGCGCCATCGGGCCGGACCTGCAGGACCTGCGACCCCGAAACCTCGCCCGCGGTCAGCCAGTCGTAATGAACGGTGCGCGGCTCCTGCGCCAGCGCCGGTAGCGACAGCGCCCAGCAGAGGCCCAGGCCTGCGACTCGAGCGCCGCGTGCGAGGAGCCGCAGGCGAAAGAAAGGAAGCGAGACTCCTTTAGGTGGATCGAGTGGCATTGCCTGCTCCTTGTGTACCCCGGGCTCAGGCCAGTGACGTGAGCTCCTGTCTCAGGGCCGGAAAACCTCCCTCAATGGTGTTGGATAGTACCGCCTTGTCCCTGACGGCCGCCAGTTCGGGGGGCAGCGGCACCTCGATTCCCAGGGCATCCTCGATGACTTCGAGGAACTTGGCCGGGTGGGCCGTGCACAGGAACACGCCTTCCTCGCCGGCCGCCAGCGAACGGTCCAGCGCCGCCCAGGCCAGCGCGCTGTGCGGATCGGCCAGGTAGCCCAGCCTCTGCAGGGCGCGCATGGCGGCCCGCGTCTCGTCGTCGTCCAGCGCGAACGAGGACACCAGCGTCGCCAGCGGCAGGCGGTGGCGCTCGCCCAGTTCCAGCACGCGCGGGAAATTGTTCGGCAGCGAGATGTCCATCGCGTTGGTGATGGTCTCGACGGTCGGATGGGGATCCCAGCGGCCGGAGGCGAGGAAGCGCGGCACGGTGTCGTTGACGTTGGTCGCGGCGATAATGCGCTTGTAGGGCAGGCCGATCCGGCGCGCGATCAGGCCCGCCGTCACGTTGCCGAAGTTCCCGCTGGGCACGCTCACCAC
>CALKKN010000377.1 GCA_937995275.1 uncultured Lysobacterales bacterium
TTGTTGCTGGGCGGACGCAGCCTGAGCGTCAATTCGCAACGCATCTCCGTATCCGATGTCACCACCGGCACCTTCGAAGACTTCATTCCGCTGCGCGGGCGGCTGATGCCGCGAAGCACCGTCTACCTGGATGCGATCGAGGGGGGGCGCGTCGAGCAGGTCCTGGTCGAGGACGGAGCCATGGTAGAGACCGGGGACCTGATCGCAGTGCTGTCCAACACCAACCTGCAGCTGGTGGTTCTGGGCCGGGAGGCGGAAGTGACCGAGCAGCTCAACTTCATGCGCACCCTCGAACTCCAGCTGGAACAGAACCGTCTCTCCCACAAGAAAAACCTCGTGGAAATCGACTACCAGATCGTACGACTGAACCGCAGCATCGAGCGGCAGCGCGGATTGGCCTCTGAAAACCTCGTCTCACAATCGACCATCGAGGAGCTCGAGGACGAACTCAATTACTACCGTAACCGGCGCGAGGTTACGCTGGAAAGCCAGGCCACGGACGCGCGTCTGCAGGAACAGCAGCTGCTTCAGTTGCGTGAGGCCGGAGAGCAGCTTAAGGAAAGCCTGGCCTTCGCCCGCAAGAACCTCGACGACCTCAATATCCGGGCGCCCATCGCGGGCAAGCTGTCCGGCTTCAACATCGAGATCGGCCAGTCCATCGAGCGCGGCGGGCGCCTCGGTCAGATAGACGACCCCGACCAGTTCAAGCTGAATGTCCAGATCGACGAGTTCTACCTCGGGCGCGTCGACCTGCAGCAAGCAGCCTCCGCGGAGCACAAGGGCCGCGACCTGGACCTGCAGATTTCGAAGATCTACCCGCAGGTGAAAGAAGGCCAGTTCGAGGTCGACATGTTGTTCGACGAACAGCCCGACGATCTGCGGCGCGGCCAGACGCTGCAGCTGAGACTGACGCTGGGTGACAACGCAGATGCGCTCCTGATTCCGAACGGATCGTTCTACCAGGAGACCGGCGGCAACTGGATCTTCGTCGTCTCGCCCGACGGTTCCGAAGCCGTCAGGCGGCCGGTCCGGCTGGGCCGCCGCAACACCGAGTTCATCGAGGTTCTCGACGGCCTGGAGGCCGGCGAGAAGGTCATCACTTCGCCCTACGCGAGCTACACCGGCCTCGACCGCCTGAAACTCAACCAGGGCTGATACACGAAAAGAGACTTTGGATTCATCACCAGGAAAGGACTTTAGCAATGCTCAGATTACACGACTTGTACAAGGTATACCGGACCGATGAGGTTGAAACCGTGGCGCTGAACGGCGTCAATTTCGAGGTCGACCAGGGCGAATTCGTCGCCGTCATGGGCCCTTCCGGGTGCGGCAAATCGACCCTCCTGAACATCGTCGGCATGATCGACGACCTGACCAGCGGCGATTACCACTTCTTCGACGAGAATGTTGCGGGATACGGCGAGAAGCAGCTGAGTTCGATCCGCAAGCAGAACATCGGCTTCATTTTCCAGAGTTTCAACCTGATCGACGAACTGACCGTGGCCGAGAACATCGAACTGGCCCTGCTGTACCACCGCATGCCGTCTTCACAACGCAAAAAACGTGTCGCCACCGTCATGGACCGGATGGGCATTGCGCACCGTGCGAAACACCTGCCCGGGCAGCTTTCCGGCGGCCAGCAGCAGAGAGTCGCGGTGGCCCGCGCGGTCGTGGGGAACCAACCGCTGATCCTGGCTGACGAGCCCACCGGAAACCTGGACTCGGTCCACGGCCAGGAGGTCATGGAACTGCTGCGCTCGCTGAACGCAGACGGCACCACCATCGTGATGGTGACGCACTCGCCCTCGCATGCCGACTATGCGCACCGCACGGTCAACCTGTTCGACGGTCACATCGTCACCGAGAACGTTCGCGCGGCCTAGACGCAAACCCATATACCGAGGCTGAATGCCATGTTCTGGAACAATCTGAAAATCGCTCTGAGAAATCTGCGGAAGAACAAACTGTACGCAGTGATCAACATCGCCGGCCTGGCGCTCGGCCTGGCCATCTACGTATTCGGCGGCCTGCTGGTCGAGTATGAACGAAGCCACGACCTGTTCTTCGCCAACGCTGAGCGGACGTACACGATCGGCTCCTATGCCGCGGAAGACCTGGACGTTGGGGTCGACAACATGGCCTCGACCTTTTCAACCGTGGGGCCGATCATCGCCGCCGAGTTGTCCGATGTCGAACATGTGGCCCGCACCATCAGCCGCGAGATGCTGGTTACGATGGGCGCAGACAGCTTCTACCAGCATATGAGGTTCGCGGACTCCGAATTGCTGCAGATATTCGACTTCGACTACCTGCATGGCGATGCCAGGGCGCTGAATGACCCGTCCGGCATCCTGATCACGGAATCGTCGGCCATCAAATACTTCGGCAACACCAACGTGCTCGGGGAAGTCGTCACATTGGACAATGAGTACGAATTCTACGTTTCGGCGGTGATCCGGGACGTACCCCTGAACTCGCATTTCAACTCGATGGTCATCATGGACTCCGACCTCGAGGTGGTCGCGCCCCTGGCCGCGCTCGGGCGCATACGGGATTGGGACCTGGCCGGCAACTGGGACAATCTGTCCCTGGGCAACATGACTTACGTGATGCTGCCCGAACACCTGGATCAGGAATGGCTGCAGGACCAGGTCGACGGGATTTACGAGCGGCAGGTGCCCGAAGACCCCAAAGAGGTCATATCCGGTCTGTTCGTCAAGCCACTGGCGCACGCCAACCTGTCCATCTGGGACACCATCGGAATGCCGGTGATTGCCGTGGTCCAGTTGTTGAGCCTGCTGGTACTGGTCGTGGCCTGCGTCAACTACACCAACCTGGCCACCGCGCAGTCGCTCGGTCGCAGCCGGGAAGTCGGCATGCGCAAGACCATGGGCGCCGAGCGAGGTCAGTTACTGATCCAGTTCCTCGTGGAAAGCCTGACCATCACGGCAATCGCAATGGTCGTTGCGATAGCGGCGCTGGAAATCGTCATTCCATTGTTCAACAACATGGCCGATAAAGTCATGGAACTCGACTACCTGCGGACCCTGCCCTGGCTGGTGGCCACCACCGCGGCGGTCGGCCTGGTCGCGGGCGCTTACCCGGCCTGGCTGATCACCCGTGCGAGCCCCATCGACGCACTGCGCGACGTGGCCCGCAAAGGGAAAAAGGGGTCGAAAGTCCGCGCCGTCATGATCGGGGCACAGTTTGCGATATCGGCTTTCATGCTGTCGGTGGTCACCGTGGTGTTCGTGCAGAA
This sequence comes from uncultured Lysobacterales bacterium, assembly GCA_937995275.1. Classification (GTDB taxonomy): domain Bacteria; phylum Pseudomonadota; class Gammaproteobacteria; order Xanthomonadales; family SZUA-36; genus CALKKN01. Next base: position 3,260 of record CALKKN010000377.1, read on the forward strand.
TGAGATGGTGAAGGAATCGAGCTACGTATTCCCGCGTTCCGAAATCTACACCCTGGGCAGACTGGGCATCGAAGACATCCAGGAGCGCTTCGAAACCCTGCGGCACGAGTTGGAAGCCGTGCCGAATGTCGAGAGCGTGGCCTTCTCGTCGCAGGTCCCCTATGAGCAGAACAACTCGCAGTTCGAAGTCACCATGCAGCCCGGCGATGAAGCAGGCAAGACCCGCGTCCACCAGATGGTCATGTCGCCGGAATTCCTGGATGCCTACGACATTCCCCTGCTGGCAGGGAGGAACCTCTCACGCGAAATCGGCAACGACGAGCGCTCCGAGGAGAGCGAAGTGCTGAACGTGCTGGTCAATGAGCTGACCCTGGAGAAGCTGGGCATCGGCTCCCCCGCGGAGGCGCTCAATCAGCGTTTCTACGATCTCGATGAAGAGAACTCGCTGCGCGAACTCGTCATTGTCGGCGTGGTTCCAACGCAGAACATTACCGGACTGTTCAATACCGATAAACCCTGGGTCTTCATGTACCGGCCTTCCTCCCTGCGCATCGGCTCGGTGCGTATCTCCGGCAGCGACATGATGGGAACCCTCGCGGATGTCGAGGACGCCTGGGACCGCGTCATACCGGAATACCCCATCCAGGGTCGTTTCCTCGACGAGGTCTTCAACGATGTCTACGACATACTGAAGATAATGAACGTGGCGCTGGCCGGATTTGCCGGCGTTGCCCTGGTCCTGGCCCTGATCGGACTGTTCGGTCTGGCGGCGTTCATGGCCGCACAGCGGACCCGCGAGATCGGAGTCCGCAAGGTCCTGGGCGCCAGTTCCCTGCAGGTGGCCAAGCTGCTGGTCTGGCAGTTTTCGAAGCCCGTGCTGTGGGCGCTGGTGGTCGCCCTGCCGCTCGCCTATATGGGCTCCAAGACCTACCTGGAGTTTTTTGCCGACCGGATCAACACCGAGGTCATCATTCTCCTGGTAGCCGGGCTCGTCGCCGTGTTGCTGGCCTGGGGAACCGTGGCCGGACATGCAATCCGGATTTCCCGCGCCAGCCCGATCATCGCCCTGCGCTACGAGTGAGCGAGCCGCCGATCCGCGGCGGATCCGGCGGCCGGGGATGGGCCCGGTCGCCGTTCCCCGTTGCGCGCCCTCATGCTCCTGGATCCGCCAGTCGTGTTAACGTGAGCCCGACGCGACCAGAAGTTACCACGGACACCGGCAAGGGCGATTATGGGGCGAGCAGACATTCGATCCGACGCAGACGACTGGAAGAACACTGCGTGCATCCTCTGCTCCATCAATTGCGGCCTGAAGATCCGTACAGACGACGAAGGGCGCATCGCCAAAATCATCGGTGACAAGGACCACCCAGCATCGAGGGGTTACGTCTGCGAGAAGACCCAGCGCCTCGACTGGTACCAGAATGCCGGGGACCGCCTGACTTCACCCATGCGCCGGAGAAAAGACGGCGGGTACGAAGCGGTGGACTGGGGAACAGCGATCCGCGAAGTCGCGGAGCGAATGAACGCCGTCCGCGACGAATATGGCGGCGAAAAGATTTTGTACTACGGGGGAGGCGGTCAGGGCAATCACCTTGGCGGGGCCTACCTGGAAGCCTGGCTGAAGAGCCTGGGCGTGAAGTACCGGTCCAATGCTCTCGCACAGGAAAAAACCGGTGAGTTCTGGGTGGCCGGCAAGATGTTCGGCTCGGGCACCCACGGCGATTTCGAACACTGCGAAGTCGGCGTATTCCTGGGCAAAAATCCCTGGCAGTCACACGGGTTCGGCCGCGCCCGCGCCATCATACGTAACCTGGCGAACGACCCCGATCGTTGCCTGATCGTTATCGACCCGAGACGCAGCGAGACCGCGCAGAAGGCGGATATCCACCTCGCCGTCAACCCGGGGACCGATGCCTGGCTGATGGCTGCGATGGCGGGAATGCTCGTTCAGAACGGCTGGGAAGACAGCGAATGGCTGGCCCGGCACACCACCGGGTTCGAGCAGCTGCGCCCGTACCTGATGGACATACCCGTCAGTGACTACGCCGCCATTTGCGGCATAGACCCCGAACGGATCGCGGAAACGGTACGCCGGATTTCAACGGCCCGGAGCGTTTCCTGTTTCGAAGACCTCGGCGTGCAGATGTCCGTCCATTCGACCCTGGTCAGCTACCTGCAGCGCCTGGTCTGGGTGCTGACCGGCAATTACGGGAAGGAGGGAACGGCCAACGCTTTCGTTCCGTTCCTGTCACTTGGCCAGGCGAGCAAGGGTGAGCTGGGCGGCAAGGGGAAGGCTGCCCGCGTCAGCCCGGTGGCCGGCGCCAGGATCATCACCGGGTTGATCCCGTGCAATGTCATCCCGGAGGAAATCCTCACGGACCATCCCGACCGTTATCGTGCGATGATCATCCAGAGCGGCAACCCGGTGCACTCGCTGGCTGACAGCAAACGCATGCGTGAAGCCATCCGGGCGCTCGATTTTTCAGTGGCCATTGACGTGGCGATGACCGAAACCTGCCGCCAGGTCGATTACGTCCTGCCCGCCGCCAGCCAGTACGAGAAAGCCGAGGCCACATTTTTCAACCTCGAGTTTCCGGATAACGTATTTCACCTGCGCCAGCCGCTGTTCGAGCCCAGGGACGGGACGCTGGATGAAGGAGAGATAACGGCCCGGTTGCTGGAAGCGTCGGGGGAGCTTGCGGAAAAGGATTACCGGGCCCTGCGGTTGGCCGCCAGGGCAGGGCTGGCGGCATACAGCGTCGCCTTCATTGCCAGGGCAGCGACGCAGCCCAGGGTGATGAAATACGTCGCGCCCATTCTGTATCGGACACTTGGCCCAACCCTGCCGTGCGGCATGGGAATGGCCGCGGTGGTCTGGGGGCTGAGTCTGTTGTTCGTCAAGCGCCACCCGCAGGCCGCCCGTCGGGCAGGATTCGGCGGCCCGGCGCCGCTGGCGGCAAACCGCCTGTTCAGTGCCCTTCTGAACTCACCCTCCGGACTGGTGTTCGCCCGCAGCAATTTTGAAGAAAGCTGGCAGGCCGTTCGGCGGCCCGGCAATCGGATCAATCTGGAAATCCCCGAATTACTGGCTGAATTCGCCGGGCTTCACCGGGGTCCGGCGCCCGGCGATCCGGAGTATCCCTTCATCCTGTCGGCAGGAGAGCGCCGCAGCGACACCAGCAACACGATCATCCGGAACAGCCAATGGTCCCGGAAAGGACTCTACGGAAGTCTGCGGATGTGCCAACGGGACGCCGACGCGTTGGAATGCGGGAACGGCGACACCCTCCGATTGACGACGCAGCGCGGCAAAGCAGACGTCGTTGTCGAAATCAGTGACATGATGTCACCGGGCCACATCTCCCTGCCAAACGGGACGGGCCTGACCTACCGCGATGCGGAAGGCTCCGTCTCGTGCAGGGGGGTTGCGCCGAATGAACTGACGGACACTTCAAGGCGCGATTTCCTGGCCGGCACACCTTGGCACAAACACGTTCCGGCGCGCCTGGAAAAAACTGCCGGGGACGAATAAGGGAGTCCGGTTCGCTGCCGAGGCCGGGGCCATGGTGTCCGGGCGTGTTGAAAATATAACTTGCATCGCCGCTCGGGGCTGCCCTAGAATCGGGCTTCAACTCATTCAGACCGGCTGAGGGACTGGCCCTTTGAAGCCGGGGCAACCAGCGAAGCTAACCACTTCGAAAAGGTGCCAATTCCTGCGAAGACCCAGCAAGGCACGGGTTTTCGGGAAATGAGTGACCAGGCAGCAAGTCTGATGGACCTGGTCGTACTCAGCCTGCTTTGCGGGATTTCCGGATGAGAAGGACGACAACCGGAGACGCAAAGGACGACAGGCATGAGCAAGTTCCCCGACACCATCCACCCCGACACGCTGGCTGCGCGTTACGCAGTCGACAGCGACGGCTCACACGGCGCCGTGATCCCGCCGCTGTACATGAGCTCGAACTTCTCCTTCAACGGCTTCGGCGAGAAGCGTGAGTACGACTACACGCGCTCGGGCAACCCGACCCGCGACCAGCTCGCGGAGGCGCTGGCAGCGCTGGAAGGCGGGGTGGGAGGCGTCATCACGGCCTCCGGCATGTCGGCGGTCCACCTGGCCACCCAACTGGTGCAGCCGGGCGACCTGATCGTGGCCCCGCACGATTGCTATGGCGGCTGCCACCGCCTGTTCACGGCGGCGGCACAGCGGGGGCAGTTCAAACTGCAGTGGCTGCCGCTGTGGGAGACCGCCCATTCGGTCGAGCGGATCCGGGAACTCGCTCCGCGCATGGTGTGGATCGAAACGCCGAGCAATCCGCTGCTGCGCATCACGGACATCGAGGCGATCGCCGGGGCTGCGCACGAGGTGGGCGCGCTGGTCGTCGTCGACAACACCTTCCTGTCGCCGGCCGGGCAGCGGCCCTTCGCGCTGGGCGCGGACATCGTGCTGCACTCCACCACCAAGTACATCAACGGCCATTCGGACGTGGTGGGCGGCGCCGTGCTGGCGCGCGACGAGGGATTGGTGGAAGAACTGACCTGGTGGGCGAATTGCCTGGGCCTGACCGGTTCGCCGTTCGACAGCTACCAGACGTTGCGGGGGCTGCGCACGCTGAGTGTCCGCTACCGGCAGCACGAAGAGAACGCAGCCCGGGTCGCCGAGTTCCTCGCCGAATGCCCGGGCGTTCGGAAGGTCTACTATCCGGGGCTGCGAAACCATCCCGGACACGGGTTGGCCAAACGGCAGCAGCAGAGTTTCGGAGCGATGATCAGCTTCGAAATCGACGCGAGCGAGGCCGAGATCCCCGTATTCCTGGGCAACCTCAGACTGTTCACGCTGGCCGAGTCGCTGGGCGGCGTCGAAAGCCTCGTCGCGCACCCGGCGTCGATGACCCATGCGGCCATGTCCCCCGAGGACCAGGCGGCCGCGGGCATCAGGCCCAACCTGCTGCGGCTGTCGATTGGCATCGAACATGCGGATGACCTGCTGGCCGATCTGGCCGCGGGATTCGAGGCTGTGCAGCGACAGCGGGGCGGCAAGGAGGTCCGGAGCGTCGCCTGAAAGTCGAGCCTCGCATCTCCAGTGCGCCACGTGGGTCGGGGTACATAATCCACAACCAAGAATAAACCAGATTATTCTTGATATCAGTGACTTGTGTCATTGACACACAGTCGTGGCCGCGCTAGCCAATAGTTATCGCCGACGTATTCGGCGGTAAGGAGGCAACCCATGAAGGTCAAGGCGATTTTACTTCTTGCCGGATTAGCGGCCACGATGGTTCTGGCAAATCCGGCAGGTGCCCAGCAAGCGGAAGGGGCCGAGGGCTATGCGGTGTACGACGAGGCCGCCTACACGGAGTTCGTCGAGAGCAGCATGAAGGAACTCGACGCCCTGTACCTCCGGTTCTGTGAGGCCTGCGGCGCCGATCCGGCAGACGCCTACAAGGCGCGCCAGCAGTTCCTGGTCAAGGTGCGCGATCTGATGCAGTACATGAACGCCCGCTTCGATGCCCTCGATCCCAAGACGGGCGCGGCACTGTCCCCGACCGAGACGCTGGTCAGCATCCACTCGCTGACGATGCTGGTGGATATCCTCGCCGCCACCGAGATCGAACACCTGCAGAAACACCCGTACATCGAGTGACGTGGCTATCGAGGAACTGCCGGTGACCGCCGGGACCCGGGTAAGAAAGGCCATGGGGCAATCCCGGACGGCTCGATATGTCCCGGCGCCTTGTTTCCGGTGCGCTACTAGGCCCTTTTCCTGACGATCTGGTAGCCCCTGCGGCCCAGGTATTGAATCGGCACGCTCCAGGCGTGGACCAGCCGGGTGAAGGGGAACAGCAGGAAAATGGTCAGCCCCAGCACCAGGTGGGCCTTGAAGACCCAGGCCTCTCCGGCCACGTAGCTCGCCGCATCGCCCTGGAAGGTGACCAGGTGCTGGGCCCAGTGCGCCAGGGCCAGCATGGTGCTGCCGTCGTCGGCATGTTGGGCCGAGAACGGTATGGTGAGCAGCCCAAGCACCAGCTGCACGAAAAGGATCAGCAGGATCGGCAGGTCGGCGAACTGGCTGGTGGCGCGGATGCGCGGGTCCAACAGGCGCCGGCGGATCAGGAGGGCCATGCCGATCAGGCAAATGACACCGAATATACCGCCGGCGGTCATGGCCAGCACTTGCTTGGTGCCTGCATCCATCAAGAACGCGTAGGCCGAATGCGGCGTGAGCAGGCCGAACAGGTGGCCGAAGAACAGCATGATGATGCCGATGTGGAACAGGTTGCTGCCGATCCGCATGTCCTTACTGCTCAGCAACTGGCTGGAGCTCGCTTTCCAGGTGAACTGGTCCCGGTCGTAGCGCAGCAGGCTGCCCAGGAAGAACACCGTGATCGCGATGTAGGGGTAAATTCCGAACAGAAACTCGTTGATGTAGTTCGCCATGTGCGTGCTCCCTATCCGGTGGTCTTCAGGTGCAGCCCGTCCGGGCGGTCCCCACAATCCCGGCAGCTTTCCGGTCCGGGGGGGGCGGCAAAGGCCGCGGTCTCCTCCCATTCCCGGTCCAGCGCGGCCAGGCTGTCGTCGGCGGGCGTCGATGCCAGCAGCGCCGCCATCCAATCCTGGCGCGGCCGCGCCCTGGACAGCGCCACCAGCGCTTCGAACACGGCCGCGTAGGCCGATCCCTTGTCTTGCAGGCGCCGGCCGATTGCCGCAATCACCTCCACCGGCTCGCCCAGCAGGTCGATCGCCTCCCCGGGCGAGCAGCAGGAGAGAAACTCGAGGAACAGCGGCAGGTAATCCGGTAACTCCGCCCGGTCGATGACGAGTCCCTTCTCCGCGTAGGTTGCGGCCAGGTTCACCATGGCCTGGCCGCGGTCACGCGATTCGCCGTGGATGTGCTCGAATAGATGCAGGCAATGCGCGCGGCCTCGGTCGAAGGTCGCCACGTAGTCTTCCTGCAGCTGGTACGGATCGCTCGACTCGAGCGTATCGATGAAGGCCAACACCGCTGCGAGCGATTTGCCGGACAGCACCTGTTCCTCCTTCAGGATGGCCCTCGAATCGCCGAGGTGGCGCAGCCAGTCGGACTGTGGGTAGGAAAGCAACAGGCCCAATAACTTGAACGTTTTCATGATCTCAGTCTTCCGTCTTCCTCGGCTTGCCGCTCAGGGTGTTGCGGTGGGTGGGTCGGCCGAACAGGCTGGTTCGGGTCACGCCGCCCGAACACCCGTTGCCGAAGCTGAAGCCACAGGCCGAGCGGTAGTCAAAAGCCAGTTCGTCGTCGAACGGTGTCTTGCCGGCGTATTCCCGGTGATTGGTGGGGATGACGAAGCGGTCCTCGTAGTTGGCCAGGGCCATCAGCCGGTACATGTTGTCGACGGTGGGTTCGTCCATCCCGATCCGGCGCAGTATGTCGTCGGCGCAAACCCCGTCCACGTGCCGGGCACGCAGGAAGGCGCGCATGCCGAGCATGCGCTCCAGCGCCTGTATCACGGGTTGTTCCCGGCCGGCCGTGAGCATGTTGGCCAGGTACTTCACCGGGATGCGGAGACGGCCGATATCCGGGATCACCCCGTCGTCCTCCAGCTTGCCCTGCGCCGCGGCGTTCTGGACCGGGGACAGCGGCGGCACGTACCACACCATCGGCAGCGTGCGGTATTCCGGGTGCAATGGAAACGCGACCTTCCAGTCCATGGCCATCTTGTAGACCGGCGATTCTTGCGCGGCCTCGAGCCAGCTCTGCGGCACTCCATCCGCGGCGGCTTGCCGGAGCACCCCGGGATCGTTCGGGTCCAGGAAGATATCCAGTTGCGCCTGATACAGATCGGTCTCGTCCGCCGCGCTCGCGGCCTCGGCGATGCGGTCGGCATCGTACAGCAGCACCCCCAGGTAACGAATGCGTCCCACGCAGGTTTCCGAGCAGACCGTCGGGTCCCCCGATTCGATGCGCGGGTAGCAGAAAGTGCACTTCTCGGATTTGCCCGACTGCCAGTTGAAATAGATTTTCTTGTAGGGACAGCCGCTGACGCACATACGCCAGCCGCGGCACTTGTCCTGGTCGATGAGTACGATGCCGTCTTCCTCGCGCTTGTAGATGGCGCCGCTCGGGCAGGCCGCCACGCAGGTCGGGTTCAGGCAGTGCTCGCACAGGCGCGGCAGGTACATCATGAAGGTGTTTTCGAACTGGCCGTAGATGTCTTTTTCGACCTGCTCGAAGTTGACGTCCTTGCTGCGCTTGCTGAACTCCCCGCCCAGAATCTCCTCCCAGTTCGGCCCCCAGTCGGGCTTTTCCATCCGCTGCCCCGTGATGGCGGAGCGCATGCGCGCGGTGGGCATGTTCTTCGAGGCCGGGGCCTGCTGCAGGTGTTCGTAGTCGTAGGTGAACGGTTCGTAGTACTCGTCGATCTGGGGCAGGTCCGGGTTTGCGAAGATCTTGGAAAGCAGCCTGATCTTGCCGCCCATCCTGGGTTTCAGCCTGTTGCTTTTGTCCAGTTGCCAGCCGCCGTTCCAGGTGTCCTGGTTTTCCCACTCCCGGGGGTAGCCGACGCCCGGCTTGGTCTCGACGTTGTTGAACCAGGCGTATTCCATGCCTTCCCGGGATGTCCACACGTTTTTGCAGGTCACCGAGCAGGTATGGCAGCCGATGCACTTGTCCAGGTTGAGGACCATTCCGATCTGAGCGCGAATCTTCATGCCACCGCCTCCCGTCCGGCGCCGGACGAGTTCCATTCGACCTGGTCTAGCTT
>CALKKN010000378.1 GCA_937995275.1 uncultured Lysobacterales bacterium
CGCTCCATGGAGGAGCGAATCTGCGGATTGGTGTCGCGGATGTCGCGGAGGCGCTCGCCGTCGGCCAGTCGCCCCTCCAGCACGTCCTTGAAGGCGTCGACCCTGCCACGGTCGCCTGCAAACAGCATCCGGTAGGCCACGCGGCTGCCGGGCTGCACCAGCTCCGTCGCCGGCAGGTCGGCCTCGTTGATCAGCAGCGTCGGCGCCAGGTCGACGAAGCTCCAGCCCTCGTCAGGACGGAATTCCAGCACCCGACCCAGGCGCAGCGTGGCGGCGCCCACCTCGACGCTGGCGCCGGTGTCGACGCCCAGCCGGGCCAACAGGCGGGGCGAACCCCAGGCTTCGCCGGCGGGCGGGGTCGCATCGGTCACGGCGACCTCGCCGAGGAGGCGCCCGGAGGTTTTCAGCCGTCCGCGAAGCGGGTAGCCTGCGGTCACGGCGCGAACGGCCGCCAGCGTACTGGACTCGCCGGCGAACACGACGCTGGGCATGCTGGTCACGCGGGCGGTTCGCATGTCGTTTTCGGCGGCACTCGTTTCGTAGCCGGTGTCGATCGGCCGCGTCGAGGCCAGCCGCAGATCGGCCGCCAGCGACTCGGCAGCACGCAGTTCGACCGCCTGCCCGACGCGGTCGGTCAGGAAGGCGACGCCGGTCATCGCGGTCACCGCCACCAGCAGGGCCGTGACGAGCACGGTCAGTTCCCCGGCCCGCCAGTCACGGACCAGCAGTTTCCAGGCCAGCTGCAGCGTTGCGGTACCGCCCTGATTCAATGCACCGACCCCTGGCCAGAATCGGCCTCGATGCGCCCGCCGTCCATGAACAACACGCGGTCGCACCGGTCGGCCAGCCCGCGATCGTGCGTGACGAGCACCAGGGTAGTGCCGGATTCGGCGTTCATCCGGAACAGGAGATCGACGATCGACATGCCGGTGCGGTTATCGAGATTGCCAGTGGGTTCGTCCGCAAACAGTACCGCCGGTTGCACGACAAACGCACGGGCGATCGCGACACGCTGCTTCTCGCCGCCGGACAGCTGGTGCGGATAGTGGTTCCGGCGCGGCTCCAGGCCCACAGTGCGGATCGCCTCGAGGGCTGCGCCGGCGGCGTCGTCCTTGCCCGCCAGTTCCAGCGGCAACATCACGTTTTCCAGCGCCGTCAGCGAGGAAATCAGGTGGAAGGACTGGAACACGAAACCCACGTGATCCGCGCGCAGGGCCGCACGCCCGTCTTCGTCGAGCGCCGTCAGTTCGTGGGGTCCGAGCCAGACCTGGCCGTCGCTGGGAACATCCAGCCCGGCCAGCAGTCCCAGCAGGGTGGACTTGCCCGCGCCGGATGCGCCGACGATGGCGATGGACTCGCCCCGGCCGACTTCGAGGCTGACGCGGTCCAGGATGGTCAGCGGTCCTTCCGGGCTGGTGACCTGTTTACTGAGTTGCTGCGCGCGCAGCACCGTTTCCGTTTTGTTTGCTAGAGTTGTGCTCATGATCTCCAGATACCTGGTACTGTTCGTCTTCGTCGTGCTGACCGTACCGCCCGCAGTGGCGGAGGATTCGGCGATCCTGATCCTCGGGGACAGCCTCAGCGCGGCCTACGGCATGGAGATTGGCGAATCCTGGCCGAGCCTGTTGCAGAAGCGTCTGGATGAAGATGGTCACGCTTACCGGGTTTTCAACTCGAGCATCACCGGGGAAACCACGCAGGGCGGCCTGACGAGGCTGCCGGGGCTGCTCGAAAAACATGCCCCGGCGATCGTCATCGTCGAACTGGGGGGCAACGACGGCCTGCGCGGACTGCCGCTCGACGTCACGCGCAGCAACCTGTCCGAAATGATCGCATTGAGCCAGGCAGCGGGTGCCCGGGTCATACTCGCCGAGATGCGGATACCGCCGAACTATGGCCGCACTTACACCGAGCGCTTCAACGGAACGTACACGGAACTCGCCGAGCGGTACGGCGTCGCACTGCTGCCCTTCCTGCTCCAGGATATCGCGCTGGAGCCCGGGTTGATGCTGCCGGACGGCATCCATCCCACGGCCGCGGCGCAGCCGCTGATCCTCGAGCAGGTGTGGCGGGTGCTGGAGCCGGTGTTGTAGGGAAGAGTACCTGCCAGCCGCGGAGCGTCACCAGTCAGTTCCGGCGCGTTCGATGGTCAGGCTGCTCGCTCCAGCAGCAGGACATGTTCGCTGAGCGCCGTAAGGCCCTTCTGCCGGAAACGCGGTTCCTGCGCCAGGCAGTCCTCGCTGTGCAGTGTCTCGATTTGGCAGGTTTCGCCGAAGAGGGCATACACCTCGGCGGGCGGTACCGAGAATGGCGGGCCGCGCATTTCGTGCTGCGGGTAGTCCAGCGTGACCAGCAGCGTCCGGACACCCGGCTCGACCAGCGCTGTGAGACGATTCGCATACCGCTCGCGCATGCCGGGCGGCAGCGCCACCAGGGCCGCGCGGTCGTAGACGGCGTCGATCCGCGGCAACTGGCCCGGCTCCAGCGCAAAAAAGTCCGTGCAGAGAATTTCCAGGGAGGCCGTGCTGAACAGCCGTCCGCCCGCAATGCTGCTGGTATCCGGCGTCAACCCGTTCTCGGCAAAAAAGTCGATCACGGCCTTTTCGCTGATCTCGACACCGGTCACCCGATACCCGCGCCGCATGAGCCAGATCAGGTCGCGACTTTTCCCGCACAGGGGCACGAGGATGTGTCCCCCCGGGCCCCGGCTCAGGCGGCCGACGAAGGCCTGCATATGCGCATTGAAGTCGTGCTGGTGAAAGCCGATTTCACCCCGGGCCCAGCGTTCGTGCCAGAAGTCCGGTTCCATGCCGGGGTACGGTCTCAGGCAGTCCAGTCCAGCACGACCTTGCCTGTCTCGCCGCCCTCCATCGCATCGAAGCCCTTCTGGAACTCGTCGATGGGCAGCCGGTGGGTAATGATCGGCGACAGGTCCAGGCCGGTCTCGATGAACACCGACATCTTGTACCAGGTCTCGTACATTTCGCGGCCGTAGACGCCGCGGATGGTGACCATGTTGAAGATCACCTTTTCCCAGTCGATGGGATAGTCGTTCGACGGAATGCCGAGCACGGCGATCCGGCCGCCGTGGCACAGGTTGTCCAGGATGTCCTGGAAGGCGGATGGGGCGCCCGACATCTCCAGCGCGATGTCGAAGCCCTCGCTCATGCGGAGTTCCTTCTGGATGTCGGGCAGTTTTTCGCGCTTGATGTTGACGGTGCGCGTCGCGCCGAGCGCGGCAGCGAGCCCGAGGCGGTAATCGCTGAGGTCGGTGATGACGACGTTGCGCGCACCCGCATGCCGGCAGACCGCGGCTGCCATGCTGCCGATGGGGCCGGCGCCGGTGATCAGCACGTCCTCGCCGAGCAGGTCGAACTGCAGCGCGGTGTGCACGGCGTTGCCGAACGGGTCGAAAATCGAAGCGATGTCGAGATCGATACCCTCACGGTGCTCCCAGATGTTGGACATCGGCAGTGAGATCAGCTCGGCGAAGGCCCCGGGCCGGTTGACTCCGACTCCGGACGTGTGGGCGCAGAGATGCCGCCGGCCGGCCATGCAGTTGCGGCAGCGGCCGCAGACCACGTGCCCCTCGCCGGAAACGATCTGGCCGGGATGGAAATCATTGACATTGGTGCCGACTTCGACGATCTCACCGACGAACTCGTGCCCGA
>CALKKN010000379.1 GCA_937995275.1 uncultured Lysobacterales bacterium
GGCGTAGACGTCCGCGCCGAGGTCCATCAATTCCTGCCGGGTCCAGAGCCGCTCGATGTCAGCCTGGTCGTGAGCCATGTCCCGGCGCTGTTGTTCCACCCACGCCCGGTACTCCGGCTTGGGCAGCACGTTCAGCACAATGGGCATGAAACCGTGGTCCTTGCCGCACAGCTCCGCGCACTGGCCGCGGTAGACGCCGGGTTCCAGGATCTCGGTCCAGGCCTCGTTGATGAAGCCGGGGATCGCGTCCTTCTTCCAGCCCAGCGCCGGGACCCACCAGGAGTGAATGACGTCGTCGGCGGTGATCAGGAACTTGATCTTGGTCTCCGCCGGCAGCACCAGCGGCTTGTCCACTTCCAGCAGGTAGTTGTCGACGCTGGCCGGGTCGGTGCCCGACTGCAGGCGCCGTGCGGCGTTCGAGTCCGGGTGCAGCGAGGAGACGAACTGGATCTCGTCTTCCATGTATTGGTAGTGCCAGCGCCACTGGAAACCGGTGATCTTGACGGTCATCTCGGTTTCGGGCGCGACCTCCATGTTGATCAGCGCCCGGGTCGCCGGCACGGCCATGACGACCAGGATCAGCACCGGGACGACGGTCCAGGCGATTTCGGCCTTGGTGCTATGCGTGAAACTGGCGGGTTCGTGGCCCCGGGACTTCCGGTGCAGCACGATCGAAATGAACATGGCGCTGAAGACGATCACGCCGATGACCACGCAAATCCACAGGATGACCATGTGCAGCTGGTAGTTGACCACCGATTGGGGGGTGACACCGCGGGTCATGTTGATTTCATTACCGGTGTACATCGGTGCAACCAGCAGCAGCCAGAACGCGGCGACGGTAGCCGCGATCACGGCAGCGGCGACTATGAACGTATTGGGTTTTTTCATCGGGTAATCAGGCCTCAACCATTTCATGCACCGTTCATGGCGCTGTGTTTTCCTATCGCTTCTCTCAAATCCCGCGCCAGCTGGCCGCGTTCCTCCTGGTTCAGGAAGCGGCCCAGTTCCAGAGCCTTGGAACGGGACCGCAGAACCACGTGGGGACCGTACCAGGCGACCCGCGGCGTTCTCAGCTCGACGATGGCCCAGGCGGTCTGCAGAACACTTCGACTGCTTGCCCGGTGCCGCCGATGCGTGACCTCAATGCGCTCCGGGCCCACGTCGATCCACTCCGCTACCCAGCAGCGCTCCCAGGCCCTGACGAGCACCCAGACCACCAGCACGATCTGGATCACGGCAATCAGCAGCACCGGCCAATAGCCCTGCCAGGCCAGCAACGCCGCCAGGCCGAGCGTCACGACGGTCAGCGCCAGCAGCAGGCTGGCCAGTCCGCCCGCATCGAGGGAGAAATTCCCCCGCGCCGTGATTCGTACCCGTGAACCGTCCGAACTCCGTCCTGTAACGACCATTCGTACTCGCGCCGCCTGGCCAGGGTCAAATTGCCAAGCTGCCGATTGTATCTGCGCTTGCGGGCGAGGGGCAAGAAATGGCTGATAATTTTCGCGCCGTGTTTAACTGCTCGCTGCCCGGCGGTAAACTGACGGGAATGCACACCTATCCAAGTCCGGAACGGCCGCCGTCGGTACCCCCGGCCGCGCTGACTGAGCCGGGGAGAACCATCCAGTGAACGACCAGCAGTCCAACGATTTTCTCGTCTCCGGTTCAACCGGGCGCGATCCCCTGACCCATGCGATGGACCTTCAGTACGACTCCGACGAGGCTGCGGCGGTGCAGGCCCTGCTGCCCGACGCGCAGCTGGAGCCGGGCGCCCAGACGCGCGTCGACCGGCGCGCCTGCTCGCTGGTCCGGGCCGTGCGGGACCGCAAGGCGGAGCAGGGCGTCCTCGAAGCCTTCATGCAGGAATACGACCTCTCTTCGGAGGAGGGTATCGTGCTCATGTGCCTGGCGGAGGCCCTGCTGCGGATTCCGGACGACGAGACCGCAGAAAAGCTGATCGCCGACAAGCTGGGGGAGGCGGACTGGGAATCCCACCTCGGCAAGAGTTCCTCGATCATGGTCAACGCCTCGACCTGGGGGCTGATGCTGACCGGTAAGCTGGTGGCCGTCTCGGAAAGCTCCCGGTCCAATTTCCGCCAGACGCTGCTGCGCCTGGCCAACCGCAGCGGCGAGCCCATGGTGCGCACGGCGATACGTCAGGCAATGCGCATCATGGGCCACCAGTACGTGATGGGGCGCAACATCGAGGATGCCCTGGACCGCTCGGAGCAGAAAAAAAACCGGGTCTTCCGGTATTCCTTCGACATGCTGGGCGAGGCTGCCTTGACCGGTGCGGATGCCGAACGCTACCTGGAGTCCTACCGCGGCGCCATTGCCGCCATCGGCGCCCGCGTCACCTCCGATGACATATTCGCCGCCCCCAGCATTTCGGTAAAACTGTCGGCGCTGCACCCGCGCCTGGAACCGGGGCAGCGCCGCCGGGTAATACGCGAGCTGACGCCGCGGCTGTTCGAGCTTGCGCAACTGGCGCTGGCGAATCATATGGCCCTGACGGTCGATACCGAAGAGGCCGACCGCCTGATGTTGGCGCTCGAAGTGTTCGCGGCCGTGCTGGAGGAGCCGGACCTGGCCGGCTGGAACGGCCTGGGGCTGGCCCTGCAGACCTACCAGAAACGGGCGCCTGCCGTGATCGACTGGCTGGCCGAACTCTCTGCGCGCACCGGTCAGCGCATCCCCGTCCGGCTGGTCAAGGGCGCCTACTGGGACGCGGAAATCAAGCATGCCCAGGTCGAGGGCCTGGCCGGTTACCCGGTCTTCACCCGCAAGGCGAATACCGATATGTCCTACATCGCCTGCGCCCGGCGGGTACTGGCGCGGCGCCAGGCGTTCTACCCGCAGTTCGCCACGCACAATGCGCAGACGATCGCCGTCGTGACGGAACTGGCCGGCGATCGGCTCGACTACGAGTTCCAGCGGCTGCACGGTATGGGCGAGGACCTCTACGGCGTGGTCATGCAGGAGGCCGGTTACCGGCATGCCTGCCGGGTTTACGCGCCGGTAGGCGAACACGAGGACCTGCTGCCGTACCTGGTGCGCCGGCTGCTGGAGAACGGCTCCAACACCTCCTTCGTCAACCGCATCGTGGATGAAAACCTGCCGGTGGAAGTCGTGGCGGCGGATCCGGTCGCGAAAGTGGCGGCGACCCGCCCGACGGCGCACCCGGCCATCCCCCTGCCACATGGCCTGTACGGGACCGAACGCGCCAATTCGAGGGGTATCAATCTGGCGAGCGACGCCGAGGCGCAGGCGCTGGCCGCCCGCATGGAGCCGTTCGGGCGCTGTCGCTGGGACGTGAAACCGATCCTGGCAAGCGGCCTCGGAAAAGAGGATGGCGGCCGGCATGACAACGTCAATCCGGGGCGCCTGAGCGACGTGATCGGGGACGTGCGCCAGACCAGCCTCGAAGAACTCGAACAGGCGATTGCCGATGCCTGCGCATTCAGCGCGGAATGGGATCGGCAGCCCGGCAGCGAGCGGGCCAGGTTGCTGGAAAAAGCGGCCGCCCTGATGGAAGAGAACAGCGCAGAGTTTATGGCATTGTGCGCACGGGAGGGGGGCAAGACCGTCCACGATTCGGTGTCCGAAGTCCGCGAGGCCATCGACTTCCTGCGGTATTACGCCCAGCAGGCGAGAAAACGATTCGACTCGCCGATGGTCCTGCCAGGCCCGACCGGGGAGCACAATGAACTGCGCCTGCACGGCAAGGGGGTGTTCACCTGCATCAGCCCCTGGAATTTCCCGCTGGCCATCTTCACCGGACAGGTCAGCGCCGCACTGGCCGCAGGTAACGCGGTGCTGGCCAAACCGGCGGACCAGACGCCCGCGGTTGCGGCACTGGCAGTGAAGACGCTGCACCGCGCCGGCGTCCCCGCGGCGGCGCTGCAGTTCGTGCCCGGCAGGGGTTCCGTGGTCGGCGCCAAAATGACCAGCGATCCGCGCATCGACGGCGTGGCGTTGACCGGTTCCACGGGCACGGCCCGCCTGATCAACCGCAGTCTGGCCGCCCGGGACGCGCCGCTGGCGGCTTTCATTGCCGAAACCGGCGGGCAGAACGCAATGCTGGTGGATAGCTCGGCCCTGCCCGAACAGGTGGTCCAGGATGTAATCCGCAGCGCGTTTCACAGCGCCGGTCAACGCTGTTCGGCGTTGCGCGTGCTGTTCCTGCAGAGCGACGTGGCCGACCGGATCATCCGGCTGCTCGCGGGTGCCATGCAGGAGCTGGTGGTGGCCGACCCGCGGTGGCTTTCGACCGATGTGGGCCCGGTGATCGACGGCTCCGCGCGGGCCGAACTGCAGGCCCACGCGGATCGCATGGAGAAGGAGTTCGGACTGCTGGCGCGCGCGCCGCTGCAGCCGAACCTGGACGGCCATTACCTGGCGCCATGCGCCTTCGAGATCGACTCCATCACCAGCCTGGAAGAGGAGGTGTTCGGGCCCATATTGCACGTGGTACGGTACGGCTCGCGCGATCTCGACCGCGTTATCGACGAAATCAACGGCACCGGCTATGGCCTGACGCTGGGCGTGCACAGCCGCATCGACCGAACCCAGCGGCACATTGCCAGCCGGGTCAAGGCCGGTAACTGCTACATCAACCGGAACATGATCGGAGCGGTCGTCGGCGTGCAGCCCTTTGGCGGCGAGCGGCTCTCCGGAACCGGACCCAAAGCGGGTGGTCCACATTACATGTTACGGTTCGCGACAGAACGCACCCTGACCGTGAACACGGCCGCCGTGGGCGGCAACGCCAGCTTGCTGGAACTGGAAGACTGAAACGGGGATAGACCTTGTACCTGCAGTATTTTGGACTGAATGAGGCGCCGTTCTCGATTACGCCCGACCCGGCGTTCGTGTACCTGAGCGCGGCCCACCGCGATGCACTGGCCCACTTGCTCTACGGGGTGGGGCAGGGCGGTTCGGGCGGTTTCGTCCAGCTGACCGGCGAGGTCGGCACCGGCAAGACCACGTTGTGCCGCTGCCTGCTCGAGCAGGTCCCGCCCCACGCGCATGTCGCCCTCGTCCTGAACCCCCTGATGACACCGCAGGAGCTGCTGGCCACGATCTGCGAGGAACTGGGTATCGACACGGCCGGGATCAGGGGCAGCAACAAGAGTCTGGTGGACGCTCTCAACGCATACCTGCTGGAGCAGCACGCACTGGGCCGCCGCGTCGTGGTCGTGATCGACGAGGCGCAGAACCTGAGCCCCGACGCACTGGAGCAGGTGCGGCTGCTGACCAACCTGGAGACCGCCAAGGAAAAGCTCATGCAGGTCGTGTTGCTGGGGCAGCCGGAACTGCGGCAGCTTTTGCAGCGCCAGAACCTGCGCCAGCTGGCGCAGCGCGTCACGGCGCGCTACCACCTCGCGCCGCTCGATAGGGAGGAAACCCGCGCGTACGTGCTGCATCGCATGAAAGTGGCCGGCGCGCCCCGCAATCCGTTTCGCCGGTCCGCGCTGCGCGCCCTCTACCGGCGTTCCGGCGGCATTCCCAGGTTGATCAACATCATTGCCGACCGCTCCCTGGCGGCCGCTTACGCCGGAGAGAAAGCCTACGTAACCGAGCGTATGGTCAATGCGGCAGCACAGGAGGTCCGGCCCAGCGAGACCCGGGTGCGTTCGACGCAGTGGCCCAGCCTGGCCGCCGCGGCGGCCGCCCTGCTGCTGGCCGTGGCGCTGGTGGTCTGGGGCCCATGGACCGCTGACCGGCCGGGATCGGGCGCGGCGGCCGAACCGCGGGTGGCCGACACGCTGGAGCCGGAGCAGCCCGCTGACGGGACTGACCGCGCGCCATCCGAGGATCCGGCGCCACCGGCCGCCGAACCGGTGGAATCTGGCGACGCGCCGGCGCCTCCCACGCCAGCGCAGGCATATGGCGGCGTGGCCGGCCCGGCCGCCGTGCAGCCGGGCGCCCGGCCGGGCTTGCAGTCAGACTGGCTGGAGCAGCAGCACCGGCGGGCCTGGGTCGGCATGGCGGAGCTCTGGGGAGATGCCGACAGCGCAGGGGCCATCCAGGCCGCCTGCGATGGCATGGCGCGGACCGGCTTCGGTTGCATTCGGGACCAGGGCAACTGGGCGCGAATCCGCCAGTTGGGTCTTCCGGTCGTCCTCGTGTTGCGCGACGCCGAGGCGCGACTGGTCCTGCTGGCCGGGATGAGCGCCAACCAACTTATCGTCGGTTGGGGCTCGAGCCGGTTGGCCGTGGCCCGCGACGCGATCGAGGGTCGCTGGCTGGGCGAATATTACGTCGCCTGGCCACAAGCGCCTGATTGGCCGATGCATATCCAGCGGGGCGAGGCGGGGCCGGCCGTCGAGATCGTGATGGACATGGCCGCCTTCGCGCAACCCGCGTGGAGCGGCAGCCGGGTGTTCGACGAGCAGTTTGAAAGCTGGCTGATGGCCTTTCAGCGACGCAACGGCCTCAAGGTGGACGGAATCGTCGGGCCGAACACGCTGATCCACCTGATGGCGCCCACGATCAGCGAGCCGCGCCTGGCAACCGAAGCGACGGAGCGTTCCTGAACCATGTCGATCCTGCTGGATGCGTTGCGGAAATCCGAAGAGCAGCGGCGCCTCGGTTCGACGCCTTCGATTCACGCGGGCTCGGAGCCGCAGGGCGCCGGCAATGACACCGCGCAGCAATGGGTTCCGCTGAGCCTGATCGCGCTCAGCGCCATCGCGATGGCCTGGATCGGCTGGCAGCAGTACCAGCGGCCGGTAGCCGGGTCGCCGCCGGGTGCCGCGACCCCCGTGGAGCAAACCGCGGTGGAAGGCGAGGCGGCGGCGGTCGCGGACCGATCGGTCGCCAACGGACCCGCGGAACAGCTTCGCCCGGCCTCGCCGGATCGCCCGAACGGCAGTCGGCGCACGCCGGTCGAGCAGTTCGCCCAGGGGAGCCGGACCGAGCAGGCCCATGCCGGTACGGCGGCAGAGCGCGCCGACGATACCCGCAAGGCGCAGGTCACCGATTCCTTCCAGGCGTACGAAGGCGGCAGTGAGGCGGCCGGCGGCGACGAACAGCCGGGTGATCCGGAACCCGGCCTGACAGCCCCGGACATCGTGCTCGAACCCCCGCCGACGGTCAGGCCCTCCCCGGAACCGGGGGCCACGCAACCCCGCGAGGCGCGTCCAGAGCCGGCGGCGACCGAACCGATCACCTACTGGGAACTGCCGCAGGGCGTTCGGGACAGCCTGCCCGAGCTGCGGATCTCCGTGCTCGTTTACGCAGACCAGCCCGAGGACCGGTTTCTGCTGATCAGCGGCCAGCGCCTGGTCGAGAAGGATGAATTCCAGGATGGGATTGTTCTCGACGAAATACGGCGTGACGGGGCCGTGTTCCTGTATCGGGCATACCGTTTTCTGGTCAAAGGCTGACCGCTTGGAAGGCGCCATCGTCACGAACTGGTCGAAAGGACCGCCGCACGCCCCCTTCGTGACCATCGGCATCAGCCTGGTCTGCCTGTTTCTGCTGCTGATTTACGCCAGCCTGAACCCGCTGATGCAACAGGCGATGATCGATGTGCTCGGCATGAAGCCCTCGGTGATCGCCCGGCTCCTCGACGGCGAACTGCGTTCCTGGTGGGACCCGTCCGCGCTGAGTGTCGTCACGGCGCTGTTCATCCATGCCAGCTGGCTGCATCTGCTTGGCAATCTGGCCTACCTCTGGGTCTTCGGCATCAAGGTCGAGGAGAGCAGGGGCGCACTGGGCATGTTGCCGATCTTCCTGCTGGGCGGTGCCCTTGCCAACGTCATCGTGGCACTGCGCCTGCCATCGCTCGACACGCCGATCATCGGTGCGAGCGGCGGTGTGTCGGCAGTGGTCGGTGCCTACCTCGGGCTGTTTCCGCGGCGTCGGATTGGTCTGTTTCTGCCGCTGGGCCTGTACCTGCAGTTCGCCCGGGTTCCTTCAGTGCTGGTCATCGGATCGTGGTTTACGCTGCAGTTGCTTTACACCGCGTTCGGCCCCATGAATGCGGCGGTGGCCTGGTGGACCCACCTGGCGGGCTTTGCCCTGGGCCTGAGCTTCGCGCTGATGGCCCGGGCGCTGGCTCTGGTAAGGTTATAATTCGGACTGCGGCGATACGGCAGCAACGATGGCGGACAAACGGCTCTACAAAATCATTTTTCTGAATCAGGGCAAGGTCTACGAACTCTTCAGCGAGGGAGTGGCCAGCAGCGGCCTGTGGGGGTTCATCGAAGTCTCCGATCTCGTGTTCGAAGAGGGTGACGGACTGGTGGTCGATCCCACCGAAGAGAAGATGCGCGAGGAGTTCGGCAGTGCGCGCGTGCTGCACCTGCCGATTCAGAGCGTGCTGAGGGTGGAGGAGGTCGAACAGCGTGGCAAGTGCCTCATTCGCGACCGCGAAAGCGGCGAGAAGGTCACCCCCTTTCCGGTCTCTCCGTCGAGCCGCTCATCTTCCTGATCTCCCGGTAACCCCGCCGGCCCCGACGATAATCGTCAGGGCGGGCCCGTATCCTGCAAGGTATCCTCCGCCACGCCCGGCGGGACCAGGATTTCCGCCTCCTCGAGCACCCGCAGCGCCTCTTCGAGAAGTTCCGCAGCCACCGGAGCAGTGGCCGGATCGGGCGCCTGCATGCCGGCGGCCGAGCCCTTGTCCAGGTGACGGTCCAGGTCGGCTTCACGCACGCGTTCGGTGTCGGGATTGGCCACGCCGCCCGCTTCGTAGGCGATGTCCGGACGGATGCCCTCCGCTTGGATCGAGCGGCCCGAGGGTGTGTAATACCTCGCTGTGGTCAACTTGATGCCGTTGCCGTTCCGGAGCGGCAGCACGGACTGAACCGATCCCTTGCCGAAGGTGCGCTCGCCGACGATCAGCGCGCGGCCGTGGTCCTGGAGAGCGCCGGCGAACACCTCGGAAGCCGACGCGGTACCGCGGTCAACCAGCACGAGCAGCGGGATGTCGGTCAGCCACTGCCCCGGATGTGCCCCGAATTCCATCTGCATGGCCGAATTGCGTCCGCGCGTGCTGACGATCAGGCCGTCGTCCAGGAAGCCGTCCGCCATTTCGACCGCGCCCTGCAGCACGCCGCCCGGATTGTCGCGGAGATCGATGACGATCCCGCGCAGGGCA